>JAVHOA010000031.1:0-19199 GCA_036169815.1 Sulfurimonadaceae bacterium | reverse complement strand
CTTTCTTATTATAATTATCAAAAAAGAGTTTGCTATGAATAGTATTGAATTAACAGCGATTATTAGTTTTGCACTTTTAGGCTCGATTGGCCATTGTATTGGTATGTGCGGTGGGTTTATTATGACTTATACTATGGCGAAAGTAAAACCTTCTGACTCAAAGTTCGCACAGACTTTTTATCATCTCTCTTATAACTTTGGGCGTGTTGTAAGTTATACCCTCCTTGGTGCAATTTTTGGATATTTTGGCTCTTTGTGGGAAGTAAATCCGCTTGTAAGATCAATTATGTTTACTCTAGCGGGTGTTTTAATGGTTGTAATGGGCCTCTCGTTTGCTGGAAAACTGAAATTTTTAAACTCTATTGAGATTCCAATAAGTAACTATAGTTGGTTTAAAAAGATGTTTTTATACCAAATGAATTCAGGGAATAAAAGTAGTTTTTTTATTCTAGGAATGCTCAATGGATTATTTCCTTGTGGCTTAGTTTACACAATGCTCGTAACGGCAACGACGACTTCTTCAGCTTTTTATGGAGCGCTAGTTATGTTTATTTTTGGATTGTTCACAATTCCAACACTCTTTACTTTTGGTTTTGTAGTAAGTCTCTTTTCTGGACAAAAATTTAGAGCATTGATGATTCAGCTTGCTGCATTAACTGTCATAATCTTTGGGCTGTGGACGCTTTATAAGGCATATTTACAATTTGATTTTTGGAACAATACGCGTCAAGAAGTCCAAAAGGCTCAAGAGACTCAAACTGCACCAATGAAATGTGGTCCAGCTATGAAATGCGAAGCTGGAAAATGTGGTATGGGAAAATGTGGCAGTACAAAATAAGCTTTTTTTAGCCTGAAATGTTACAAAATTCTACAATAAAATAAATCTAAGCTTAATTTTTAATTCTATAAAGTTGTTACAGATAAATAATTAAATTTTTATATTTCTTCTGCTATGATGACAATGTCTATAGTCTATATATTATGTATAGACTGTTACGCTTTGAATCTTTAAGGAGGCTATATGGAAAATCGTCCATTAGAGTATGACTACACAGTTGCTAAGATGTTCATGCTAACAACAGTTCTATTGGGAGCTGTGGGTATGCTTCTCGGAGTAATTTTGGCTACAGAGCTTGCGTTTCCTGGTGTTAATACTATACTAGGTAGCTTAGGTCTGAACGAATTTACAAACTTTAGTCGTTTACGTCCACTGCACACAGATGCAGTTATTTTTGGTTTTACAGTAAGTGGTATTTTTGCTACTTGGTATTACGTTGGTCAACGTGTATTGAAAGTCTCAATGGCAGAATCTAAGGTCTTAATGTTCCTTGGAAAACTCCATTTCTTTTTATATTTGTTGGTTGTTGTAGCTGTTGTTGGTTCATTATTATTAGGAATTACAACATCTAAAGAGTACGCAGAGTTTGAATGGCCAATAGATCTTGGTATCGTTCTTGTTTGGGTCATTTGGGGACTTGGCTTATTTGGTCTTATCGGAATTCGCCGTGAGAGATCATTGTATATTTCTATCTGGTACTATATTGCTACTTTCCTTGGAATAGCTATGCTTTACCTTTTCAATAATATGGAAATTCCTACAATGCTTGCGACATCACCAGCTGGTGAAACAGGGATTGGTGCATGGTATCACTCTATTTCAATGTACTCAGGTACAAATGATGCTCTAGTACAATGGTGGTACGGACACAATGCGGTTGCATTTGGTTTTACAGTGCCTATCGTTGCTATGATTTATTATTTCCTACCAAAAGAGTCTGGTCAAGCTGTTTATTCATATAAACTTTCTTTACTATCTTTTTGGGGATTGATGTTTGTTTATTTATGGGCAGGTGGACACCACCTTCTATTCTCTACAGTTCCTGACTGGATGCAAACTATGGGATCTGTTTTCTCAGTAGTATTGATTCTTCCATCTTGGGGTTCTGCGATTAACATGCTTCTTACAATGAAGGGTGAATGGCAACAAGTTGCGTCATCTCCATTAATTAAATTCATGGTTTTAGGCTCAACATTCTATATGTTCTCTACTCTTGAAGGTCCGATTCAAGCGATTAAATCTGTAAATGCAATTGCGCACTTTACCGACTGGATTGTTGGTCACGTGCATGATGGTGTACTTGGATGGGTTGGATTTATGATTATGGCAGCACTTTTCCATATGGCTCCGCGCGTATTTAAACGTGAGCTATATTCAAAATCATTAATGGCTACTCAATTCTGGATTCAAACATTGGGTATCGTTTTATACTTTACTTCTATGTGGATTGCAGGTATTACACAAGGTATGATGTGGCGTGCTCACGATGAATATGGTAACTTAGCTTACTCATTTATCGATACAGTAACCGCGCTCCATCCTTACTATACAATTCGTGCTGTCGGTGGTGCGTTATACTTAATAGGTTTCTTGATGTTTGCTTATAACATCTACAAAACTATGACATCTGGTCGTCGTGTTGAAGAGAGCGAGTTACAAAACGCTTCTCCTATGGCAGCATAGAAAGAGGGGGAAAATAATATGTTTCATTGGTTAGAAAAACATCCGTTCTTTTTTGCGGTAGGTGTGTTTTTGGTAATTGCGTTTGCAGGTTTGGTTGAAATACTACCAAACTTTGCTCAGGCGTCTCAACCAACAGTTGGTACAAAACCGTACACTGTATTAGAGATGGCAGGACGTGACGTTTATATAAAAAATAGTTGTAATGCTTGTCACTCACAACTTATTCGTCCATTTAAAGCTGAAACTGACCGTTATGGTCATTACTCTTTAAGCGGAGAGTATGCGTATGATCGTCCATTTCTTTGGGGTTCAAAACGTACAGGTCCAGATCTTCACCGTGTTGGTGCATATCGTACGACTGATTGGCATGAAAATCATATGAAAGACCCAGCAGCAGTTGTGCCAGGTTCTATTATGCCAGCTTATAACTGGATGTTTACAAATGTAGCAGATGTTGAAACAGCATATGCGAGTCAATTGACAAACGCTCAGTTTTTCAGTGTTCCTTATAACAAACCAGTACCAGCAAAAGATGGTTCAACTATAACTGTGCCAATGGCAAGTTCAGTGGCTGAAGCAAATAAAATGGCATTGGAAGAGGCTGCAAAAATTACAGCTGATATGAAAGACAAAGATGTACAAGATATGGTTGCAGCAGGAAAAATTCCTGAAATTGTAGCTTTAATCGCGTATATGAATAGTTTAAAATAGGGGTTTCTGGTGGATATTTACCAATTTCAAGGGTATGCTTATTTTGCGCTAGTTGTATTTATGGTTGTGATACTTTATAGTTATATTTATCATCTTTATAGCAGTGAGAGAAAAGGTATAAAAGATTTCGAGAAGTATGGGAATATCGCCTTAAATGATGAGATTACGGATACTCCAATTGAAGCAATCTCAAAAGATGAAAAAATTAAGTAGGAGAGGCATATATGAATAAGCTTTATGTAGCAGGCGCACTATTTGTTGCAGCGATGCTAGGTTTTACATATCTTGCGATGGATATCAAAGGTGGTTTGAATGGTGACATTGTCAACATGCTTGCTATCGCTGGTGCTGTTGTACTCGTAATAGCAACTGTTTTTACTGTTACAAAATATGTACGTCAAATGCAATCTGACACCGCAAGTGGTGAGCTTTCAGAAGAAAAATGGGATAGTATCGGTGAGTATAAAAACCCAGTTCCAATGGGATGGGCAATTATATTTCTAGGTTCAATTGTTTGGGCAGGTTGGTATTTTATTATTGGGTATCCAGTGAATGCTTACTCTCAAATCGGTGAGTATAATGAAGATTCAGCAAAAGCAAATGCTAAGTTTGAAGAGAAATATACAAACCTTTCAGCAGAAGAGCTTCACAATATGGGTGAATCTGTATTTTTAGTGAACTGTGTTCAATGTCATGGGCTTGATGCTGATGGTATGAATGGCAAAGCAGCAAATTTACACAAACGTATTTCAGAAGAGTCGGTAAAACACGCTGTAAATAATGGTGCTAATAACTTTAAAACTGATTTCCCAGGTGGAATGCCGCCAATGTTATTGCAAGATGCTGCGCAAATTGATGCAGTTGCAAAATATGTAGCAAACGGCTTCAAAGCAGACGATGCGGCTGGAAAAGCAGCATTTACAGCTGGTACATGTAATACGTGTCACGGTGAAAATGGTGAGGGAATGCCAAGCGTTGCTCCAAAAATCAATGCTTGGGATGCTGCAATGGTTACAACTGTGCTTCATGATGGTAAAAAAGGTGCTATTGGCGCAATGCCAGCATTTACTAACTTAAATGCTACACAAATAAAAGCTGTTTCAACTTACATCACTGATATAAGTAAAGGAGAATAGTTATGGTAGAGAATAATTTCAAAGGTTCTAGTGTATTTGCACTTGATGGAATTACTGGTATGCTTATAGCTACTGTTTTGTTACTATCTATCTTGGCTGGTCTTACAGTTTGGGGTTTAGGTGTTCAAAACGCTAACCAAGCTAAATTTTACGAAGTTCAAGATGAACAGTCAATTAAAACAATTGATTCAGCTAGCGCTACGCATCGCGTTATGAAATAAGGAGCTCGTTATGGAAAAAATTATTTCATTGGGATTAGTTGTATTAGCTGTCGTTACATTATGGTCAGTATTTACTCCAAATCACCTGTTTATAGGTTAATTGAACTTGAATAAGTTTAATAGAGGGCTTTGTGCCCTCGTCCTTCTTCTCACTTCGTTCTCGCTTCTTCATGCAGAATATTTATATAAAGATGAAGTTATTTTTAATCCAAAATTGACTCAAGATGTCGAAAAATTGGGCAAGGAACTTCACGATAAAACTGGTATTGCTTTACGATTGGTTGTTATTAAAGAGCTTGATGCGAATCAAACTATTGTTGATTATGAGAAAAACTTAATGCAAAGTTTTAAAGAGCCAACAATAGTTTTGACCTTTTCTGAACTCAATCAAAAAGTAGATATCTTGTGCCGTCCAGAATCTTTATATCAATATTTTGACAAAAGACAGATCCTTTCCCCGACTGCTACAGCTGCACAAGCTCTTTTTATGGCAGTTTTTTTTAGTGCTGACTTTACTGACTTTAAAAATAACCTTTCCGATTACGGCGGATCTATCATCCCGCTGCTTGCTGAAAAATCAAAGGGTGGTGAGACAGTTCAAAAATATAGTGCAGCACTTTTTAATGGCTACGCTGATATTGCCGATCAAGTTGCTGCATCTAAAGGTGTGGAGCTTGAAAACGCTGTTGGCAATACAAACAGATATGCGATACAAGTTGTGAAAAGCATATTTTATTTGGGTGTTTTATATGGACTTTACTTATATATAAAAAGAAGAATCTATATTCAAAAGAGTAAAAATGAAAAAAAATAGTGGAATTATTTGGCCAATTGGAATTGCAATATCTCTTTTATGTGTCGTTGGTTTAGGTGCTTGGACGATTGTTGAAACAGGCAAAGAACCTGTCGAAGAGAGTGATATTTATATGAATAAATATCAAGATGTTGATAATAATGCAAACGATTTTATTAATGCAAAAATTGCCTTTGATAAAAAATATTCCATTGCGTACATTGGTGAAAAACTAGATGCAAATGATGCAAAATTTATCTACAAGATTACCACGAAAGATGGCCAACTCGTGAATGATGCAAAGATTAAAGTGATTGCAACAAGACCGCAAACACACAAACAAGATCTTATTTTAGAAGATGCTAACATTAGCAATGGTATGTATAGTTTTGCCACCAAACTTCCTGGCATTGGAAGATGGGATATTATGGCTTCTATAAATATAGGAGCGGATAAGCGCTACTACAATCTTCACATGGACACAACAAAAGATAAGCAACCTGTAGAGTATTGATGCATACTTTTGTACTTCCCACCGCTCGTGCCATACGGCATGCGCAACTTCGCTTTGAAAAATCAACACTTTTTTTACCCAACTACACTACGATGGCAGAATTTATTGAGCGTGCATGTATCGTTGATGGATATAAAAAAATAGATAATGACACTCGTACCATTCTCCTTTTAGAAGCTTCCGATTTTCAGTCATTTAGTGCCTTGAATATAGAGAGGAACTTTTTTACGTTCACCCAAAACAGTAGCTATCTCTTTGCACTTTTTACGGAGTTAGCTGGTGAAAAGGTGAGTCTTAGTGCCTTGGGAACTGCGGATACTTATGGAGATTATGAAGAGCATATCACAATCCTTCAAGCCTTGCATGGAAGGTATGAGGCGCTGTGTCATCAGAGAAAAATCCTTGACCCCATTTTTTTGCCAAAGCTCTATCGCCTCAATGAAGATTATATCAAATCACTTGGAGCTATTGAACTTGTTGTTGAAGGATATTTGACCGCTTTTGAGATTGAAATCCTTCAAAAATGTTCCAAGTTGGCGAGTCTAAAGATCCAAATTATAACAACCTCGTTTAATACAAAGATGCAAGAGCGATTGCTTCATCTAGGATTTACACTTGAAGCAGGAAAAAAATATCTTTTAGATATGAACGCAAAAAAGCTTCTTCAAGAGGAGCAAGAGCCTATCAAATCAGAGCTTACATGTAACAGTTTTAGCGAGCAAATACTCCAAGTGGCTTTTGTAAAACAAAAAGTTTATGCGTATATTCAAACTGGTTTGCAATGCGAAGAGATTGTTGTTATCGTTCCAAATGAGAGTTTTGCAGAACTTTTACACCTCTATGACACGGAGGGAAATTTTAACTTTGCAATGGGAACAAAATTTACAAAAACGCATAGCTACAAACATCTCAAAGCCGTGTGTGAATATATTGAAAATCCAACGGTGCAAAATAGCGCAAGGCTGAGCAGGTATAAATCTGAGCTATATGAAGTGTTAGCTCCTTTTTACTACAAACGTATGGACAGTATCGACTTTGAAGCGCTGATGGGGCTTGTCATGGACTCTTTTGAGAAAAGCGCACATCTTTATAAAAAAGCAGAAAAAAAGATTCTCCAAGAGGAACTTTATAGCTTTAGTAAACTCAAAAAAATCTACAATGAGCTCAACTTAAAATCTGCATTGTATTTGTTTATGCAAAGAGTTTCCCAGCGCTCTTTAGATGATGTACGGGGCGGAAAGATAACAGTGATGGGAGTTTTAGAGAGCCGTAATATGCACTATCGTGGCGTGATTATTGTGGATTTTAATGATGCAAATGTTCCAAAAAAAAGTGAAAAAGATCTTTTTTTAAACTCCGATATCCGAGCTTTGGCAAATCTGCCAACACAAAATGATAGAGAAAATCTTCAAAAACATTACTATACGCTTTTAATGCAAAGAGCTGAGTATGTAAGCATAGCCTCAGTCAAATCAAGCACAGCAATCCCCTCAAGATTTTTAACGCAATTGGGCATTAACATAAAAGAACCTGAAAATGAGCAACATTACGCGCAAATACTTCATAAAAAATCATACCATGATAGCAAGATGCAAGAAGAGCAAATTATTCAAGAATATGACTTTACACGCGTCAAACTCTCTGCAACATCCCTGAAGAGCTTTTTGGAGTGCAAAAGAAAATACTATTATCGTTACATTGCACATCTTAACAAACATGAATTGCCACAAGATTTTGCGAGTGAAAATCAGATTGGTCTTGATCTGCATGAAGCACTTAAAAATCTCTATCTCAAAAAAAACAGATTTTCTGATGCAAAAGAGCTTCATGCAAAACTCTTTCAAGAACTGCAAAGCGTTTGTAAAAAAAGTAGTTTAGAAGAGTATCAGCTCAAACTCTGGAGCAAAAAACTTGATGCTTTTGTTGCAAATGAGATAGAGAGATTTCGCAGTGGCGTGCATGTTTTAGAGTGTGAAAAACTGCTTACATGTAAGCAGTTTGGAGTGGAGCTGAGCGGTCAGATTGATAGAATCGACAGAGTAGAAAATGGTTTGTATGTGCTTGATTATAAAAGTGGAAAATACCCTGCATACACAGCAAAAACCCTAGAAAAAGCGACAGATTTTCAGCTTGAGTTTTATGCACTTTTGGCTGCAGGCGAGGGCAGTGTTTGTGGATGTGGCTATTACGATCTCTCAAGCGGAAAAATTATTGATGAGACATTTTTAGCAGAAAAACAGCATCTTTTAGAGACGCATATCAAAGCGCTTGTAGCACAAAAAAGTTTTAACTTTTCAAAATGTGAAGATGAGTCGCTCTGTAAATACTGTGAATATGCAACTTTGTGTGGTCGCGCTTAATGTTTTTGCATAAATTGGCGTATGAAGCAAGTGCGGGAAGCGGAAAAACGTTTAACCTTGTAGTGCGCTATTTGAGTCTCCTTTTTATGGGCGCAAAACCCTCTAAAATTTTAGCGCTTACCTTTACAAACAAAGCAGCCTCTGAGATGCAAGAGCGCATCGAGCAAACGCTAAGGACGCTTGAAAATAGAGAAGAGCTTCTTGTGATTGCTCAGATAACGGGAATTGACAAAGAGCGACTACTTGCAAAAAAAGCGGCGGTATTGGAGCAGTTTTTAAATGCCGATTTGAAGATTATGACACTCGATAAATTTTTTGCAAGGATACTGCGAAAATTTTCACTCTATGCGGGGCTTATGCCAAATTTTACAACCTTTGCTTCCCAGCATGAGCAAAAGCTTTTAGAGCGATTTTTAGATGAAGTGAGTGTGGATTTGAAAGATGATTTGCTCATTGAGCTCTCTTTGATGATGGACAAGCGCCTCAGCAGTATTTTTGCTATCCTCAAGGAACTCTATGCAAAATTGAGCGAGGTGAAAAAACTCTCCTTTACGCCAAAGCCCTATAAAGAGTATGAAGAAAAAGCGATGGCAGCGTTTGAGACAATACGCCAAATGGTGCTTACATGTAAGGATGCTTCAAGCACTGTGAAAAATAGTGTGGATTGTGAAAATTTCGAAAATCTTCTCTCAAAGCCGTGGCTTGGCCGAGATTCTCTTGATTATTCCACATTTAAAAAATGTTATCAACAAGAGATGGATGATGCACTCGCCCTTGTCAAAGCAAACTGCGCACTTGCCATGCAAGCAAGAGAGGAGAGTTTTTTTGCTGCTTTGGGCCAACTACTTTTCACCTATGTCAAGAGTAAAAAAGCGCTTGCAAAGGAGATTTCAGAGCTTGGATTTGATGATATTGCAACCCTTGTACATGAACTTTTAACAAGCCGTGTGGATAGTGAATTTTTATATTTTCGGCTCGATGCCAAGATTGAACATATTTTACTCGATGAGTTTCAAGATACAAGTATTTTGCAGTATGAGATTTTGCGTCCGCTTATCAAAGAGATTACCTCGGGAAATGGACTGCATGAAAACGGCAGTTTTTTCTTTGTTGGCGACGTGAAACAGTCTATTTATAGATTTCGTGGCGGAGTGAGTGCGCTTTTTGATTTTGTAAAACGCGATAATGGTGTTGAGGTAAATCCTTTGGTTGTTAATTACCGTTCGCAAAAAGCGATAGTTGATTTTGTCAATTTCGCCTTTGCCAATAAAATAAAAGACTACAAAGATCAAAGGGTCAAAGAGGGCGCAAATGGCGGGTATGTGGAGGTTATAAAGTCAGATGATATTTTGCAAACAACGCTTCTAAAAGTGCAAATGCTGCTCGATCTGGGTGCTAATTGCAATGAGATTGCCATCCTCACAGCAACAAACGGCGATGGAGAAGCGATAGAGAGTTTGCTCAAAGCCAGCAATATCGAAGTGGTAACAGAGACCACAACAAAACTGATCAATCAAGAGCGTGTCAAAGCACTGATTGAATATCTGAAATATCTCTATTTTGATGAGACAATCTACAAACAAAACTTTTTTGCACTCTTGGGCAGAGCGGAGTTTGTCGTGGCAAAACAGGATGTTAGCCGTTTAACGCTGCGCGAGCTCGTCAAAGATGCAATTGAGCGCTATGGTTTGTTTGATGGTGAGTTACATCTGTTGCGATTTATGGAGCTATTGGGCAAATATGAGGATATTGAGCAGTTTTTGTTTGAATATGAGCGAGATGACACAAGTGCCGCTGCCTCAGATCTGCATGGCGTACGGGTTTTGACGGTTCACAAATCCAAAGGCTTAGAATATGCGCACGTACTAGTGATGGATCGACTTAAAAAGGCACCTGCTTCAAGAGCGCCGATTATCTATGAATATGAGGGGATTGTACTTAAAAAACTTTACTTGCGTATGAGCGGGCGTGACGGACTTGACGTGGCGTATGCGAACGCTTTACAAAAAGAAAAAGCACTTTTAAATGAGGACAATCTCAACGCGCTTTATGTCGCCTTCACACGAGCTCGTGAAAATCTTTTTATTATCGCCAAAGAAAAAGATTCAAATTATGAGCAACTCTCTTTGAGCGCGACAACTCGTGGAGCCTTACATGTAAGCGCTAGCATAGTTGAAAAAGTGAAAATCGCAGCGCCTTTTACATATAAATCACGCTATTATGGGATGCAAAGTGATATTTTAGCGATTGCAAAAGAGCAAGAAGAGTCGCTTCGCGCAATCAATTTTGGCATTGCTTTGCACTATTATTTGGAGATGCTGCCAAGTTTTGAGCCACCAATTTCTGAGTCACCAAGTTTTGCGTCACCAAGTTTCGCTTCACATAATATGGCACAAGCAAAAAATGCAGTATTCTATAAATATGGCTCGCTTTTAGAGGAGGAGGAACTCGAGAGTATCACAAAAAGAGGTGAGCTGCTTTTAGAAAATCAGGAGTTTTTAGTGCTTGTAAAGGGCGAATGTATGCGTGAAAAAGGGATGCTTTTTCATGGCGAACTCAGATTTATGGATCTCTTAGTCAAACGCCCCGATGGCGGCTACAATATCATCGATTATAAAAGCTCTCAAACGCTTAGCGATTCCCATGTAAAGCAGGTACGAGGCTACATGCGAGCGGTTGAAGAGATTACATGTAAGGCGGTTAATGGGTATTTGTGCTACTTGAGCGAGGATGGGATTTTACTCAAAGAAGTGAAGTAGAATTTATTCTTGTATAAACCTTAAATTAAGTGGATTATAAGCTTAAATGGCTATACTTTCGCCACTTTAATTCGACGAAAGGTTCGAGAATGAAATTTACAAAAATTGCAACTCCTGAACAAATCGATCAAAAATGGGTTTTGATTGATGCTGAAGGGAAGACATTTGGGCGTATCGTAACTGAAATCGCTACTCGTCTTCGCGGAAAAGATAAACCATGTTATACACCAAATATTGATTGTGGTGATTTCGTGGTTGTAGTAAACGCTTCAAAAGCAGTATTCAAAGGTGCTGGTAAAATCGCTGGAAAAGAGTATTTTACACACAGTGGTTACTTTGGTTCTACAAAAAGCGTTAAAATGACTGAGCTTTTAGCAAATAATCCTGAGAAACTATTTAGATTAGCGACTCGCGGTATGTTACCAAAAACAAAACTTGGTGCTAAAATGATCAAAAAACTCAAAGTTTATGCAGGTGGTGAACATCCACATACTGCACAACTTGGCAAGTAAGGAGATAAAATAATGGCTACAAAAATATATGCAACAGGACGCCGTAAGTCTTCTATAGCAAAAGTATGGTTAACTCCAGGTACAGGTAAAATTACAATCAATGGTCTTTCACTAGACGCATGGTTGGGTGGTCTTGAAGCGAAAAAACTTCGTGTAAAACAACCTTTATCTCTAACAAAACAAGATACATCAGTTGATATCGTTGCTACTACTTTAGGTGGTGGTTTTGGTGGTCAATCTGATGCGCTTCGTCATGGAATCTCTCGTGCATTGGTAAAATTTGATGCATCGTTTAGAGCGGTTTTAAAACCAGAAGGTATGATGACTCGTGATGCTCGTACAGTAGAACGTAAAAAACCAGGTCTTAGAAAAGCACGCCGTTCACCTCAATTCTCAAAACGTTAATCGTTTTATGGAAAAAACCTTTTTGGTTTTTCCATTTTTCTTTCTCACTTTCTTTTTCAAAAATTTCTTTTTTTCTTTTTCTTTTCACTTTCTTTGTATTAAAATTTCTTTCTCACTTCACTATTTCCTTGCTATAATTGCCTCAAAAAAAAAGATTTTTTATGCACGCTTTGTTTCTTCTGCTTATTTTTTTCTCCTTATTCACTTCTTCACCCTTACATGCAAGCACTTTACATCTTGCAACCGCAACAAATCCATCCCGTCTCAATCCTCTTTTAGCGACCGATTCAAGTTCTGCTGAGATTAGCAGCTTTCTCTTTAATGCACTTGTAAAATATGATAAAGACTCCGCAACTATCATCGGTGATCTTGCACAAAGTTTTTATTTTAAAAATCCTACGACCCTTATCTTTCAACTGCGTCCAAATATCCTTTGGCAAGATGGGGTGAAACTTACCGCCAAAGATGTCGTGTTTACCTACAATCTTATCAACTCTAAAGATGTTATCTCGCCTTATACTGCCGAATTTCGTATGGTCAAAAGTGTAAGAGCTCTGGATGCACGAACCATTGAAGTCGTCTATAAAAAGCCCTATTTTAAGGCTTTAGAAACATGGATGATGGGGATTTTGCCAGAGCACATTTTAAGGGATGAAAAAAATCTGATGAGTGCTGCTTTTAACACCCATCCACTTGGGAGTGGGGCTTATAAACTCGCACAGTTAGAGCATTCAAAAGATATTGTCCTCACTGCAAATCCGAGTTATTTTTTGGGAAAACCACGCATAGATCGCATTATTTTTCATGTTATCCCAGATCCTATGACACGCTTTTTGATGCTCAAATCTGCAAAGATTGATGTCGGAGCGCTTGAAGCTATGGAACTTGAACGCCAGCTCGATACAGAGTTTTTCACCAAGTTTAGTAAATATGAAGACATTGCACATGCTTATAGTTATTTGGGATTTAACCTACGCAATAAAAAGTTTCAAGATTCGCGAGTGCGAGAAGCACTCTCTCTTGCCATTGATAGAGAGGAGCTTGTAAAGATTCTTTTTTTAGGGCACGGTCGCGTCTGCACGGGTCCATTTCTACCAGCAGGATCTGCGTTCAACAAAGCGGTGCAAGTGCCAAAGCAAAATCTCAAAAGAGCAAGAGCACTTTTAAAAGCTGCGGGCTATGATGCCACTCATCCACTCGCATTTGAGATTGCCACTTCCAACTCTAGCTCCATTCGCCCTTACGCAGCACAGATACTGCAGTATCAACTTCAAAAAATAGGCGTACATGTAAGCCTTCGTATCATGGAGTGGCAAGCGTTTTTAAATATGGTGGTTTTTCCAAGAAAATTTGAAACAGTATTGCTTGGCTGGTCGCTCTCTTCAACGCCAGATCCCTATCTTTTGTGGCACAGCGACAACGATAAAGCGGGTGGATTTAACTTTATTGGATATCATAACAAAAAAGTTGATCGTAAAATTGAGGCGATGCAAGTGAGTGTGCAACCAAAGCAACTCACAAAACTTTGGCAGAGTATTTTTGCCGATATCGTCGCTGATAATGCGTATCTTTTTTTATTTATACCAAATGAGATTACCGTAGCGAGTAAAAACATAAAAAATATAAGTACAAGTCCAAGCGGGATTTGGCATAACTATAAAGATTGGGAGATAAAAGATGAATAATACAAGCCGTTTTGATCAAAGTGCGCAAACATGGGATGCTTCAGATATGCGTGTGATGCTGGCAAAAAATATTTACGATGCAATGGTTAAAAATATTGCCTTTACAAATACAATGGAAGTGATAGATTTTGGTGCAGGTACGGGGCTTTTAAGTAGAAATATAGCCTTACATGTAAGGAGTTTACTCGGTATCGATACCTCAAGTAAAATGCTAGAAAAATTAGATGAGCTTGGATGTGAAAATATAAGCACGCATCATGGAGATATCTGTCAATTTGAAACACAAAAGAGTTATGATGGCGTGGTGAGTGCCATGACTATGCACCATGTAGAGGCACTTGATACGCTTTTTGCAAAACTGCATGCGCTTTTAAAAGAGGGCGGATTTATCGCTATTGCCGACTTGATGCAAGAGGATGGAACTTTTCATAATAACAACGAAGGTGTGCATCACTTTGGGTTTGATGAGGCAACTCTTCTCACTTTGGCTGAGCAACATGGCTTTCATAATGTCTGCTATCAAAAGATTTTTGATGTCCAAAAAGGGGAAAATGGTCCATACGGAATCTTTTTACTGACGGCTTGGAAATGACGATTCTTTTTGATCTTGATGGTACTCTTATAGACTCAACTGAAGCTATCTTGGAGAGTTTTCATAACTCTTTTGATCTGTTTAAAATGCCGCATCCAAGTGATGCGGCGATCAAATCGCTTATTGGTCATCCTCTTGATGTGATGTATGCAAGGCTTGGTGTTGAGCAGAGTAAAGTGTGGGAGATTGTAGATGTGTATAAAGAGCATTATCGCCAGATTTCTACTCAAAAAACGGTGCTTTTACCCTTTGCCAAAGAAGCCGTGAGTCTAGCAGCACAGCATGCGCGCCTTGGAATTGTGACGACAAAAACAGGCAAATATTCTAAAATACTCATGGAACATTTTGCGTTAATGGAGTATTTTGAGGTACTAATAGGGCGTGAAGATGTTGAGCACCCAAAACCGCACCCAGAACCTATCAATAAAGCGATCGAATTCTTAAAGGCAAGCAAAGAGGATTGTTGGATGATAGGGGACACGAGAATGGACCTTATTGCAGCGCGTGAAGCAGGGGTGAAAAGTGTTGCTGTAGTGAGCGAATATGAGTCTTTAGAAGAGCTAAAAAAATATACAAAAATCATCAAAACAGATCCGCTTCAAGCTGTGCAAACTATCCTAAAATAGCCGTATTTCACACACTTATCACACCTTAATAAAGAACATCTATAAAACAAGCTATATTTAAGAGCAACTTTCATAAAATACCTAGAACGTAAGATAATTCTTTTGGAATTTAATTTTTAGGGAGACTTTATGCTAGAAATAAGATGGCACAGCCGTGCGGGACAGGGTGCTGTTACTGGGGCAAAAGGTTTGGCAGATGTTGTATCTACAACAGGAAAACAGGTGCAGGCTTTTGCATTTTATGGATCTGCTAAACGCGGAGCAGCGATGACTGCATATAACCGTGTTGATGATCAACAAATTATGAATCATGAAAAATTTATGAGTCCTGATTTTGTCTTTGTTATCGATCCTGCTTTAATTTATACAACGGATGTCACTATTCATGACAAAGAAACCACTGTTTATATTATAACAACACACATGAGTAAAGAGGAACTTGTATCTTCACAACCAAAACTTGCAGGCAAAAATGTTTACACAGTGGATTGCATCAAAATCGCACAAGAGACTATCGGTCGTGCTATTCCAAATACACCGATGCTTGGCGCATTTATGAAAGTTTCTGGCATGTATGATATAGAGTTTTTTAAAGAGAATATGAAACGTATTTTAGGAAAACTACCTCAAAAAATCATTGATGCAAATATGTTGGCTATCCAACGTGCATACGATGAAGTGAAATAAGGAGCGGATGATGACAAATAAAGGATGGGATGAGTTCGAAATTGGTGCAATGCTCCGTTCATTTGATGGTCCAGTGCAAGATATTGTAACAATACACCAAGAAGATAGAGCATATTCACAAAATAGTTCATTTAGTGCAAGTGTTTCTGATTGGCGGATTGAAAAACCTGTTTTCAATAAAGATTATTGTATTGATTGTCAATTTTGTTGGGTTTATTGTCCAGATATTTCAATCATCTCTCGTGATAAAAAGATGATTGGTGTAGATATGGATCACTGCAAAGGGTGTGGAATTTGTGTTGAGGTTTGCCCTACAAATCCAAAATCACTTTTGATGTTTTCAGAAAAAACAGATGAAGAGGAAGCAATCGCTGCATGGCCCGCAAAAGATACAAATAAAACTACTAGTAAAGGAGAAGAATAATGGCATTTGATAAATTAGAGCTACGTGATATCGAAGTTTGGGATGGTAATTTTGCTGCTGCTCAAGCCTTGAGACAGTGTCAAATCGATGTTGTTGCTGCATATCCAATTACGCCATCAACTCCGATTGTTGAAGGGTATGCTAAATTTTTAGCAGATGGTTATATAGAGGGTGAGTTTGTTATGGTAGAGTCTGAACACGCTGCAATGTCAGGCTGTGTCGGCGCATCTGCTGCTGGTGGACGTGTTGCTACTGCAACTTCATCACAGGGTTTTGCTTTAATGGTAGAGGTGCTTTACCAAGCTTCTGGTATGCGTTTACCAATCGTTTTAAATATTGCAAACCGTGCGCTTGCAGCACCTTTAAATGTAAATGGTGACCACTCTGATATGTATCTTGGACGTGATAGCGGTTGGATTCAACTCGATGCTTACAATCCACAAGAAGTTTACGATATGAACTTCATCGCCTTTAAAGTGGCTGAAGATCATGATGTGCGCCTTCCATGCATGGTGCACCAAGATGGATTTATGACTTCTCACACTGCGCAAGGTGTTAAAACTTTAGCAGATGATGTTGCGTATGGATTTGTTGGTGAATTTCAACCGATGAATGACATGCTAGATCTTGATCATCCAGTGACACATGGTGTACAAACTGAGGAAGACTGGCATTATGAACATAAAGCACGCCAACATAGAGATTTAATGCTCAATGTTCCTCCAAAAATCCAAGCTGCATTTGATGCGTTTGAATCGCTAACTGGGCGTAAGTACAATATGGTAGAAAAATACCATATGGAAGATGCAGATGTTGCTGTGGTTTGTATGGGAACATCTGTTGAAACTGCTCGTGAAGTGGCTTTAGAGATGAGAAAAGAGGGAATTAAAGCGGGTGTTGTAGGACTGAGAGTTATAAGACCTTTCCCATTTATGGAAATTGCAGAAGCACTCAAAGGTGTCAAAGCAATTGGCGCGCTTGACCGTTCCTCTCCAAATGGTGCGGCTGGTATGCTTTTTAACGAGATTGCTGGCGCACTTTTCAACACAGATACAAAAGCACTTCTTTCGGGTTACATCTATGGTCTAGGTGGTCGTGACCTTACTAAAGCACATCTTAAAGACCTTTACAAAGAGCTTCAAGCGAATATTGATGCTGGAAAAGTAACAACTCAATTACAACAGTTTATCGGCGTTCGCGGTCCGAAACTGGCATTTTTATAGGAGATTCTTATGAGTGAAATGAAAAAAATTAAAAACTTAAAAGAGTTTTCAACATCAGCGGACCGTTTTGAGGGTGCAAACCTTCTTTGTCCAGGATGTGCACACTCTATCATTGTTCGTGAAGTTTTAAATGCGACAAATGATGATTTGATTCTTTCTGCATCAACTGGATGTTTGGAAGTTTGTACAGCAGTGTATCCATATACTTCTTGGGATGCTTCTTGGGTGCATATTGGTTTTGAAAATGGTTCAACAGCTGTTGCTGGTGCTGAAGCGATGTATAAAGCTTTACGAACAAAAGGGCGACTCAAACAACCTGAACGTACACCAAAATTTGTTTCTTTTGCAGGCGATGGCGCATCGTATGATATTGGTTTTCAGTGGATTTCTGGTTGTATGGAACGTGGGCATAATATTATGCATATCGTTTTAGATAACGAAGTCTATGCAAATACAGGTGGACAGCGCTCCTCTTCAACTCCTATTGGCTCAAGTGCAACAACGGCACCAGCAGGACGTAAAAGCTATGGAGAAAAACAAAATAAAAAAGATATCGTAGCAATTATGGCTGCGCATGGCATCCCTTATGTAGCGCAAGTTGCTCCAAATAAGTGGAAAGATATGGTCAAAAAAATCCAACATGGTATGGCTGTTGATGGTCCTGTATTTATAAACGCTATGAGCGCTTGTACTACGGAATGGAAATTTGATCCTAAAGATACAATGCATATTACAGACTTGGCGACAGATTCTTTGGTTTTCCCATTGTATGAGATTATCGATGGGCATGAGCTAAATATCACTTACCGCCCAAAAAATATTGTTCCTGTTGAGGAATACCTTGCAGCTCAAGGACGCTTTAGACACCTTTTTAAAGATGAGTACAAATACCTCATTAAAGAGTGGCAAGAGAGAGTTGATGCGAAATGGACACAGCTCCAACGCCGCGAAGAAGCACGCGTTTAATATAAGCCTCATCTTCAGCGCACCCCTAAGGGCATTTGTCCCTTCGGTCGGGCACATTTTGCGTCTAACTCAGACACCCTAGACGTACGTCTTCGGTCTGATTTAAACATAATCTATACTAAATCTAAAGCCTTAATTTCACTCTTTGATTCAGCTTAAACACAATTGCCGCAAATTTAAAACTTTTTTCTAGTCACCATTTTTCTATTTTTTCCTTAGAGGTGCCCTTAAGCGAGATAATTAATGATTGAATGATGATGTTGTAACAATAAAACAATGTTAAAATCAATAAAAAATTAGGGACTACAATATGAATATTCTTTTGGCAATGCAGAGTGATGATGTGCAAAAAGCAAGGCTTTGTAAGATAAAAGATGCGCAAAAATGGGCGATGATTGTTTTAGAAGGTGGCGAAGTTATTGAAGTTTTATTTGAAGACAAACGTGAAGATTTTACAATGATTGGTGAAACAATTGTCGTGTGTGATGACCATGAAAATATCGAGCCCTTTTTGGAAGAACAGATGCAAGTTTTGGTAGCACATACACAGCGCAGTATTGATGATATTGTTGAAGCATATCTTTTTAGAGAACTTCATGAACTCGCGTATTAAAGAGCTTATCAATCCGCTTCCAGGCTATAAAGTGTTACATGTAAGCGATAGAGTCGATGCCTTAGCAAATGATTTAAAAGCACTACTTGATACAGTAGATGGCGTCTTAAAGCTGGCGCTCTATGAAACTTCTGATACCTTGCAAGAGCTAAAAATAGAGCATATCTCAAGTTATGAAACACTCTTTCATGCCTTGCCAAGAGATCATGACATCGTGATTTTTTACAATACATTTCTAAAACATCATAAGCAAGAAGCAATGATAAAAAGCGCTTATCGAACGCTTGCAAATGCGGCATTTTTGATTATTATCGAGCCAAAGGGAAAGTTGGATATTGCCTTAGTAAAAGAGCAACTCGAACAGCTAGAGTTTCGAGCGCCAAATGAGATTGATTTTCTTGAAGGTTACGATCTTATTATGGCGAAAAAGATGCACATGTGGGGAAATGGG
>JAVHOA010000030.1:0-4380 GCA_036169815.1 Sulfurimonadaceae bacterium | reverse complement strand
TTATCGTAAACCTATAAGTGTTGTATTAACTTGTTTTGCTATAATTTCGAAAAAATTTGTGGAGATTATTTTGGAAAATTTAAGTTATTACGAAATATTGCAGATTGACCAAAATGCAGATCAAACGGTCATTAAAAAAGCCTACAGAAGGCTTGCAAAAGAGTACCATCCAGATAAAAATCAGGGTGACAAAGAGGCGGAAACAAAGTTTAAGTTTGTCAATGAAGCATACCAAGTGCTCAGTGATGAAAAGCAAAAAGCAGTCTATGATAGATATGGCAAAGAAGCGCTTCAAGGAGGCAGTGGCAGACGCAGTTCTGGCATGGGCGGATTTGAAGATCTTGGAAGCATTTTTGAAGAGATGTTTGGCGGTTTTGGTGGCGGGGCAAGCAAACGTTCACGCGCAGATACAGATAAATACCCGCTTGATATGAACGTGGATCTCACTATCAGTTTCAATGAAGCGGTGTTTGGCTGTGAAAAAGAGATCAATTTTAAATATAAATCCTCATGCACAAGTTGCAAGGGCACAGGCGCAAAAGATGGAAAACTCTCTGCATGTAACCAGTGTGGCGGCAAAGGCCAAGTCTATGTACGCCAAGGTTTTATGACTTTTTCTCAAACCTGTCCAGCATGTCAAGGCGAGGGAAGCAAACCTGCGCAAAAATGTCCTGATTGTAATGGCAACGGCTACACAGAGGCAAAAGATAGTGTAAAAATTAATATCCCAAAAGGGATTGATAACGGAAATCGCTTACGAGTTTCAGGTCGTGGAAATATTGGCAAAAGTGGTCGTCGCGGTGATTTATATGTCACTTTTAGCGTTCAAGCGGATAAACATTTTGTGCGAAGTGACAATGATGTGTATATTGAGATTCCTGTATTTTTTACACAAGCAATCACAGGAGATGAGATTGCCATACCGTCACTTACAGGCGAGCTCAAACTCCAACTCGATATAGGCACTCGTGACAAACAGCACTTTACTTTTAGAGGCGAGGGAATCGAAGATGTGCATGGCCATGGCAAAGGAGATCTTATCGCGCAGATTAATATCACTTACCCTAAAAAGCTCACGGATGAGCAAAAAGAGCTTCTCGCAAAACTGCAAGAGTCTTTTGGCATTGAGTCTAAACCGCATGAAGGTGTTCTTGATGCAGCCATTGAGAAGATGAAAAAGTGGTTCAAATAATGAAAGAGCATCTCCCATCCATCATGATGGGGGCTTTTGCCCTTACACTTGTTTTGAGCTTGTGGAAAATTTATAAATTTCTACCAAATAAACAGCTTGAAGATGATGACAATACACTAGAATCATTCAAACAGCTTACATGTATCATGTTGGAAGTCATAAAGCAAATGCCTACGCCTCCGAATCATCAAGAACTTTTTGTTGGTATGCAATCACATAAAGATTTTGATGCAAAACATTTTTGGAGATTTAATGAAAACAAGTTGCTCCAACTCCTTCAAAAATACTATATTTTGCATAATCTCAGTTCAATCAAAGGGATTTATGAAACGCTCAAAGTCACCGAGGCTTAGAGTTTCAAAAGCAGTGTTCCTATTCCCTTAGATGCTGCGCCTAAAGGGATTTTGATCCCATCTTTCATATGATCTGAAAAAATGCGGTTAAGCCAAATACGGTTTGTCTGTACTTTTTGGAGGATCAAATATTCTTGTTTATCCACAGTCACTGTCATATATGAACCAATATCAATAGAGAGTTTTTGCGTTTCTCCCTCAGGCGAAAGAATAAAATGTAATGTCTTTTTTGTTGTATCGACTGTTGCATCTTCAACACTCCCATACCCGCGCGCTTGAAAATAAAGAGACACCGCGGAAGAGAGGACTTTCGAGCGTAGAGTATCCATACTAGCGAGTTCAAATGCACTAAGTGAAGAAACCAATAGAAAAACTATAATAAAAGTACGTTGTAGCATGTTTTATCCTGATGTGGAGCTTATTTTAAGATGCGAATTATATCTTAAATAGTTTCATAGCCAAGACGATAACACTCTAAAATCTTAAATGCATAGAGCTATTTTGTAACTATCATTTGCTATAATCGCATCAAAAATAGGATATTTATGCAGATAGAACAAAAGGCGACCATTGTTTCCATGTCGGTTGCGACTATGCTTGTGGTTGTGAAGATGACTATCGGAGTTATGAGCGGTTCTGTGGCGGTACTTGCTTCTGCAATCGACTCGCTTTTAGACCTTTGCGTCTCTGCGTTTAACTTTTTTGCGCTCGGTCATTCGCAAAAAGAACCTGATGATCAGTTTAACTTTGGAAGAAGTAAGATTGAGCCGCTTGCAGCAGTCATTGAGGGGACTATCATCGTTATTTCGGCACTCTTTGTACTCTACCAAGCAATACAAAAAATCATCGATAAAACACCAACTCAGCATCTTGATGAGTCCATTTTAGTGATGCTTTTTTCCATCGTGGTCACTGGCGGTTTGGTGCTTTTTTTAACACAAGTCGCAAAAAAAACAAACAATATGGTGATCCGAGCTGATGCACTGCACTACAAAACAGACCTATTTTCCAATGGTGCAGTTTTGTTTGCTCTTGGACTTATCACGCTCAGCGGCATCGATCTTATCGACCCAATTTTAGGAATTGTTATTGCGATGTATATGTTCTACTCTGCAATTCCTATTATTAAAGAAGCAGTTTTAATGCTTTTGGATGTTTCGATGTCTCACGAAGAAGTACAAAAGATTATCGCTCTTTTGGAACATGAAAAAGAGATTACAACCTATCATTTTTTAAATACCAGATGTGCGGGTTCGCATGTATATATCTCTGTGCATCTTGTATTTAATGTCACTGTTACACTCTATGATGCCCATGTTATCGGAGATAAAATAGAGCTAAAACTCAAAAAACTTTTCCCACAATACAGGGTCCACACCATGATGCATCTTGATCCCTACGATGATTCGCAGATCAATGATGAAGAAGATGAATATTAACAAAGGAAAAACTATGAAATTAGTAAAAATAACCCTAGCATGTGCTTTGTTAAGCACACTTGTTTGTGCAGATGCACCAAAAAATAGCGTTTTAGATTCTGTGGTACAAGATGGAATGCAAGCAACCAAAGCACTTGGAGGAACACTCCAATCACAGATGCAAGCACACATCAAAAGTGGCGGGATTATGGGAGCACTTGACTTTTGTTCAACGCAAGCTTATGCCCTCACCCAAGAAGTAAACAGTAAGCTCCCAAGCCACCTCTCCGTAAAAAGAGTCAGTCTCAAAACTCGCAATGGCGCGAATGCACCACTAAGCGATGAGAGCAAAGTGCTTAAAGATTTAGAAAGCAGAAAAGAGCTTCCACCTTATGTTGTTGAACAAATCGATGCGCATACTTATAAGTTTTACAAACCTTTAGTCATCGACAAACCAGTTTGTTTAAAATGCCACGGCGATATTTCAGCGGATAAAACTTTACAGAGTGCTATGAATGAAAAATATCCAAACGACCAAGCAACCAGCTACAAGATGGGTGATCTTCGAGGAGCAGTCGTCGTTACCATCAAAAAATAAGCTATTAAGCACGCAATCAAATAATTTTATTTGCGTGCTCAATGTAAAAAATGCAACAAAAATGCAACACTAAGACGCTATAGTTCTATCAATAAATTTTAAAAACAAGTAGAAAACTAAATAGTTTTTTTGTTTTAACTCAAATTTAAAATAAAGTTGGACGCTATGGGAAAGAATATAGAGAAAATCGTAGAAAAAATCTTACATTTAAAAGAGATTGCAAAGGATATTAAACTTCTTTTAGTTGAAGATCATGAAGCTTCTGCACAGGCTTACAAAACTTTTTTAGAACAATTTTTTTCTAATATTGATATATGCGAGAATGGTCTAGAAGGCTTACATGTAAGCGAAAAAAACAACTACGATATTATTTTGAGCGATATTGAAATGCCTATTATGGATGGCTTAGAAATGATAGAACGCATCAAAGAAAAAAATCCAGATCAAATTACTATTCTCATTTCAGGACATCAAGATCCAGCCATATTACAACGCTCTTTTTTGCTTGGTATCGATGGATACCTTTTTAAACCGCTCCAACAGGAGCAAACATTTTCACTCTTTCGTAAAATTTTAGACAATATTCACCGCACAAAACAGAGCCAATTCTATCAAGAAGAGTTAGAATCTTTAGTGCTTTCAAAAACGCAAGAGGTGATAAAAAACTTTACTATCGATAAAATCACAGGTCTTTACACACTCGCAAAACTCCAACATAACCTCAGCATAAACCATCTACAATCGCTTGCACTCTTAAAGATAAGAGGATTTAAAAACTTCAATGATTTTTATGGTTATGAGGTAGGGGACAAAGTTTTA
>JAVHOA010000029.1:0-4661 GCA_036169815.1 Sulfurimonadaceae bacterium | reverse complement strand
AGGCTCACGCACCCTTGGTGCTTTTAAAATCTCTCTCCCAAAAAAAGTCTATCCAGTCCTTTGCTTCATTTATGTGAAAATCTGGTTTAAAGACTGATGTTTTTTTATAAAAAAGTGTTGCTGTTTTAAATACTGTGTTTGGATTCTCGGTTTTGAATTTTTGCATGATGGCTTGGAGTGTTTCACCACTATCGGCGATGTCATCTACAACTAAAACACGTTTTTTATCAAAAAGTTTACACTCTCCAAAGATGCAGATTGACTCTCGTTTTTTATCAAAATCATAGAGTTCAGTTCGAATTGATTGAACTTCTCGAATATCCAAGCCCTCAGCCATCGCGTGCGCCAATGTAAGCCCTCCACGCGCAACTGCGACAATCATTTCGGGCTTAAAATCTCTTGCCATGGCAACAAGCTTACATGTATCGTTTTTAAAATTTTCATAGTTATAGTACATCATAAAAGAATTATAACATCATCACTTAGGAGTTAGAATTTTTTTCTACTTAATATTTACATTAGAAATATAGAAGTATAATTATTCATACTAACTAACAGGAGCGTTATCCATGGGTAAAAATATTAAAATTATGGCAATGGCAGCAGTCGTTGCTGCACTACTTACAGGATGTGGTGATCAGCCAAAACCTGCGCAAGATGAAGGCGATTTTCGTTGTAAACAAGATGGTATTCTTGCTCCAAAATGGACTTGTAATCCTCAAAGCTACGAGGGTGCAATTGTTGGTTTAGGAAGTGCTCCTATCTCAAAAGCGGGCGCAAGCTTTACAAGAAACAACGCAATGGCTGCAGCTCGTAATGACTTAGCGTTTCAAATCGAAACACAAGTAAAAGCAAAAGTTGAAAACTTTGTACGTGGAACTGGTGTAGGTGAGCAAGAAGTTGTTGATAGCGTTTCAACACAAGTTTCAAAACAACTTGCAAATACAACTTTAAATGGTTCTAAACAATTAGAAACATGGTCAAGCCCAACAACAACGTATATCTTAATGGGTATCTCTAATGACGTCGTCAATAAAGAAGCCAAAAAAATCGTAAACAGCTCACACAAAAATGAAGATGCTCTTTGGCAACAATTTCAATCCAAACAAGCTTTAGAGTCACTTGATAAAGAGTTTCCAAGTAAATAATGAAAGTTATTTCCCTTCTTTTATTGCTGCTTTTTTTTACAGGATGCAAGGAAACTTCTGCTCCTGTAAAAGTAGAAATTTCTCAAGCTCCCGCTTGGATTACTAACCCAAATCTGGGTGGTGTCAGAGGTTCTGTTGGAAGCAGTGGGCCACACTTTAAGGGTCCGAGCTACCAAAGATCACTCGCAGTGAGTCGCGCACTTGATGAACTTGCTATGCAAATGGGGGTTCAAGTGAGCGTTGTCGCTTTAAGAGAAGAGATTGCGCATGGCGATAATCTCAATACAAAAAGTGAACTGCAAACGCAACAAAAAGTCAATAATTCAAATGTCACAGCGCATATTGAAGCCACATATACCGATCCAAGAACAGAAGAACTTTTTGTTTGGATGATTTTAAACTAAACTTTCTTTCACCTTGACGGGTGAACTCCTCTTTTTCGCTATAATTGCACTTCCTTAAAAAATATTTTTATCAATTGTTTTATTTTTACAGTTTATAAAAATGTTTTTAATTACATATAAAGAGATATTATGAAAAAAATCGCAATTATTGGTCAACCAAATGTTGGAAAAAGCTCACTATTTAATCGTTTGCTTAAAAAACGTGATGCTATTACGTCCGAAGAAGCGGGCACAACACGTGATGTCAAACGCCGTCATGCTCTCATTTTGGATAAGCAAGCAGAGCTTTTAGATACGGGAGGTCTTGATAAAGGTTGCGAACTTTTTGATAAGATTAAAGAAAAATCACTTGAAGCGGCATCCCGTGCTGATATTATCTTATATATGGTCGATGGCAAAACACTTCCAGATGAAAATGATAAAAAACTTTTTTACCAGCTGGAATCTTTAGGCAAAGATGTCGCTCTTGTTGTTAATAAAATAGATAATGACAGCATGAAAGAAAAGCTTTGGGATTACTACGAGTTTGGAACTGATCTTATTTTTGGAATCTCTGTTGCGCACAACCGCAGTATCAATCCGCTTATAGAGTGGATGTACAACATTATCCCTGATGAAGATAAAATCTCTGCTGAAGAGGAGATAGAAGAGGATGACGCAGAGTTTGAACCAACAGTTTATGACTATGTTCCAGAAGATGAAGATGACGAAGAGGGATATGTTGATTTTGATGAAGAGGAAGTAGAAGAGGACTCCATCTTTGGTATGAACGACATGATCAAAGAGTTTGATCCACAAGATCTCAACCATATCAAAATCGCAATCATAGGGCGCGTGAATGTCGGAAAAAGTTCTCTGCTCAATGCACTTTTAAAAGAGGATCGCTCTGTCGTCAGCAGTGTTGCGGGAACGACCATTGATCCTATTGATGAGAGCGTCGATTATCAAGGCAAAACTTTGACTTTTGTCGATACTGCAGGTATTCGCCGTCGTGGAAAGATACTTGGTATTGAAAAATATGCACTTATGCGAACAGAAGAGATGCTTGAGAGTGCAAATATGGCGCTTGTTGTCTTAGATGCTTCCCAACCCTTTATTGATCTTGATGAAAAAATCGCAGGACTTGTCGATAAAAACCACCTTGGCTGTATTATAGTTCTCAATAAATGGGACATTTCACAGCGTGAAGAGTATGAAAAAGTAGTTAAAGAGGTGCGTGAGCGCTTTCGATTTTTGCACTATGCACCAATCATCACAATCTCTGCAAAAAGTCATCTACGTGTCAATAAACTGCTCGATATGATTTTAGAGATTAATGATAATTACTCACAGCGTATCAGCACATCTCAGCTTAATGAAGTTTTAGCAAAAGCGATGCGTCGCCACCAGCTTCCAAGTATGCATGGACAGATTATCCGTATCTACTATGCAACCCAATATGAAACAAGACCACCAAGAATTGCGCTTATTATGAACAAACCGCGTGGTCTTCACTTTACGTATAGAAGATATCTCACAAACAAACTGCGTGAAGCGTTCAACTTTAGCGGGGTTCCCGTACTTTTTAAAGCTAAAAAACGCGGTGGCGGAAAGTAGTCTTTCCTCAGTCTTAATAAAAGGCTTACATGTAAGCCTTTTTACTGCATCCTTAGAAGGGTTTGACAACTACCATCGCTACGATGAGAAGTAGTAAAATTGTCGGTACTTCATTATAAAATCTAAAAAACTTACCACTTTTGTTACATGTACCATTTTCTAGTTTTTTACGAAGAACACCTAAAGAGAGAAAGTAAACGACAAGTATTCCTACAAATAAGAGTTTCGCATGGAGCCATCCGCCTGTCGTAAAAAGATTTATCTCGTATAAACTCATGGAGAAGTAAATCATCGCAGCGCCACTTAAAATCGTCGCCCACATCGCGGGAATGCCAATATACTTATAGAGTTTATACTCCATAATCTTTGCAACTTCTAAAAATCCAGCATTCTCTTCATGCTCTTTATGATACACAAACAAACGTGGCAGATAAAAAATAGCGGCAAACCATGACACAAACGACGCGACATGAAACCATAAAATCCAATTATACATACATTAATCCTTTAAAACTTTTTCTCTAAATACACAGCTTCATAATTGGAACCGCCATGAACTACATTGTTGATAAGTCCAAAAACACCTGATCTGTGCTTGATAACAAAACCTAAATAGAGTTCATTGAGTGGCTCGTATTTGACAAGTTTGCCAACGTCACAATCCAAACTGAGTTCCAAATAGTTTAAAAAATGGGAAAGATTGCCACCTTTTTTTTGAGATTCAAGTTTTTCAACATAGAGAGTACCATACGCATACGAAAATCCCTCAGCAGCGCCTAAACGGACTCTATTTTGTGAAAAATCAAAATTATAATACCCTTTTATATAGAGTGTATTTTCATACACATCATCGCCATAGCCATTTTCTAAAAACTTGGCAAACCCACCTTTTATATAAAAATCTAAGGGGAGTTTTAAGGCATTTTCTGCAATTTTGAAACCAGCATCTAGCATAATCACGCGCCCTTTGGCCGCATCAGGAGCCATATCTCCAATTGCAATATAGGCTAGATCATGGGAATCTGCACGGCCATAGCCTAAGCGAATATCATAGTCATTTTGAGCGAAAAGTGATGTAAAAATTGTAAGTAAAAAAAGGATTTTTCTCATTTGGTAATACCACCTAATTTTTGGCGGTATTATACTTAAACTTCGGCAACCTCAACATCTTTTAGCGATGTAGCTTTATGCGAAACTGCCTTGTCATGCAGACGACGAAGCGCTTTGGAAGTACGCTCAATTGCAAGGTCAATGGCCACATCAAGGAGCGCATCACTTTGTGAAATAACAACAGGTTGTGCATGCGCGATATGAATATCAAACTCCACACTCACGCCTTTTTTCTCTTTTGCAATAGTGACATTGTAGGTTGTTATATCCAATTTGAATTTTCTAAATGTATCGATTGCAGCATTGATATGCGCTTTTGAGGCATCTGTTAAAGTTATCTCTTTTGCTCTGATTTGTACACTCATTATCAATCCTTTATGAAGCAGCAAGTGCCTTTATTTAC
>JAVHOA010000028.1:0-20417 GCA_036169815.1 Sulfurimonadaceae bacterium | reverse complement strand
AAAAGCTACCAAAAGTGAGAGAAATGAGGAGAGTTGGGTTGTGCGGTGGGCTCATAATATTTATTCCAAATACATTATTAAAAATCCATATCGGCAAAAGCACTTCTTCGAATTGCTGCGTAGCCTAAAAAAAGAATACACCTTTATAGATACAAAAGCTATTTTGGAACAACTTATAGATAGTAATGAAAAAGATGTTTATTATCCTGATGATACACACTGGAGTCATAAAGCAAGTGAAAAAATATTTCAAAAGACAAAAATTCACTAAATTTAAAATATTTACAATTGGATTATTTTTTTTCACATTTGTAAGCATCTAGGCTTTTTTCTTGCACCTTGCAAACATACGGCTTCAAAGAGAAAAATACAGAGCCACTCATCCAAAAGATGTAGCCGAGACAGAGGCTTTAAAAAAGCAAAATAAGCTCAATTTGCCTTACATGTAAGCAAAAAATTTCATTAAAAGAGTGTTCAAAAAAGCACTAGCGAGGCAGATTTTCTCTGTAAACCGTGAGTATCTCAACTCGTTCCTCTTGCACTCTATAAATAATGGAAAATCCTTGATAAACAAGCTTTCTTGCATTTGGTGCAATATCTTCAGCGGGTCTGCCAGAGTGTGGAAATTTTGAAAGCATCTCAGAAATGAAACTTTGCATCTTGTCCAAATATGCATCTGCAATATCTTCATTCTTTGTTTGTTCATAAATATATTTTGCGTGGTTTATAAGATTTTTTGTAGCCTTTTTAGAAAAGACAATCTCAGTCACGATAACTCTTTTTTGCTAATTCAAATGCTTTATTAATTCCCATAAAATCGCCATTTTCAATCTCTTTCATCGAATCTTGGACATCTTGTTTGAGTTTTTTATGTGTGAGATTATATTCATCCATCGAGATCATGACAACCGTTTTGTTGTTCTTTGTAATAATGATTACCTCTTCGTTATTGTCACAAACATTATCGATGAGAGTTTTAAGATTGTTTCTTGCAGATGTGTAATTAAGTGCTTGCATAGAGAGCCTTTATGACAGAAAATTGTCATAAGTATAGCATAACATTATACTTACATGTAAGCATAAAAGAGCTAGAAATTACTTCAATTTAAACCGAAATCCAAGTTCTATAAGCGCCATTTTTAGTTTCTCTTGAAGGGAGCCTTGAAACTCCATCCAGCCGTCTTTGTAGGTTCCGCCGCATGCGAGTTTTTGTTTAAGTGTTTTTAGAGTTGTATTGGCTGAGTCTTTGTCTAAGAAAAACTCTCCCACTAAGATCACGACTTTGCCTCGGCGTTTCTCTTTTTTAAAGACTAAAAAATGTTTTGAAGGCTCTTTTAGCTCTTGTGCTACTTCGCTTCTACGCTCAACGACTTCATTCCAGCTATTTTCTATTTCAGCTCCGATAAAGAGATCGAGTTTTGTTCCGCGAGACACTTTTAGAGTACCTTTTGCGCCAAAACACTCATGCCGTCATTTTCATAATCGCCTGCGACTATTTTAGAAAATATTGGATTTTTGCAATACAGATTGTTGTCATATAAAGCCACAATCACCTCATCGCCACTTTGTAAAAAGGTGTGTTCTCCATACTCTGTGTAGCGTGTTGCACCGATGCAGATAAGTAAATCTTGTGGAAATCCTGCTTCTTTGATAAGCGTTAAAACATCTTGAAGCGGTCCGAAATCTTTTTGGGAATTAATCTGGTTTTGAATCCACTCTAAAAGCTGTGTATAAAAATAGGTATAACCATTCAAAGCCACATCTTCACCATAACGAAATACATTGCCATTGCGTCTTAAAAAGCTACAAATTCGGTAGTTATCCATCACGCCGCCCTCTGTAAAACTATCGATTGGGATGAGTTTTGCGCTAAAACCTTTTGAGTTTTCTCCCCAATTTTTTTTGAGACTAATCTTGGGTGCATTTTTTCTCAAAGAGGTATCGTTATAAGCGCCAAAGTGCGTTGGAGTAATAGATGCTATCTTGCCATCTTCGTAAGTAAGCTTACATGTAAGCCCTACTTCTGGTTCCATTTGGACATGAACCTCTTCATTTGGAAGCTGAATTGTGTCATGTGAAAGCGGGTACGTACCTAAAAAAGTAGGATTATTTGGGATATAAAAAGGAAAAACGCCCTTTGGTGCGGTTTCATCTGAAGTGATAACATCTTTAAAATCGTCTAGTTCTCCAGCTTGTTTGAGATGCAAAGCAAAATTTCCCGCAATCCCAAATCCTAGAAAATTTTTATACTCTTTATCCAAGAAAAACTCCTTAATTGAATTTCATGCCATAAATCACGCTCAGTGCAACATAACAAAAAAAGCCTTACATGTAAGAGTTTTTTTGTGCTAAATAACTATAAAGTCCCGTTGTGTTTTGCTTCAGCGTACTCTTCGTAAGAGCCTTTAAAGTCTATATACTCACCACTTGGTAAAATTTCGATAATGCGGTTTGCAAAAGCATCAAGGAGTTCACGGTCATGCGAAACACAGATGACATTGCCATCAAAATTGTAAAGTCCCTCGCCCAAAGCCACAATCGCTTCTAAGTCAAGGTGGTTGCTTGGCTCATCTAAAACCAAAAAGTTTCCTTGTTCAAGCATCATCTTTGAGAGCATCATGCGGTGTTTTTCTCCACCTGAAATCTTCTCAACAGATTTTTCTTGCTGTTCACCTGAAAAAAGCATACGCCCAAGACAGTTTCTTATCTCTGCAATCTCACGTTTTGGATCATAGCCACGAAGCCAGTCATAAAGCGTTCCTGTGCCTTTAATCTGATCGGTGGTGTCTTGTGGAAAATAGCTCTGTTCAATCGTCGCACCCCATTGAACAGTTCCGCTCGTTGGTTTAATCTCTTCCATAATAATCTTGCACAGTGTTGTTTTTCCAGCACCGTTAGCACCGATAAGGGCTATCTTCTCACCTGGTTCGATGCGAAGTGTCATCTCTTTTAAGACCTCTAAATCTCCATAAGAGTGCGAAATATTATCCACAAGGAGCGCTTCATCACCCATTTGACGTTTTGATTTAAATACGATACTTGGATCACGGCGAGAAGAGGGTTTGATATCTTCAATTGTAAGTTTTTCAAGCTGTTTTTGACGTGAAGTTGCTTGCTTTGCTTTAGAAGCATTCGCACTAAAGCGGCGCACGAAAGCCTCTAAATCCTCTTTCTCTTTGAGTTTTTTCGCATTATCTACTTCCATCTGTTTTGCAATAACATTAGCTGCGATATACCAATCATCATACGTTCCAGTAAACTCACGAATTTTTTGATAATCCACATCCAAAATATGCGTTACAACAGCGTTGAGAAAGTGTCTATCATGGGAGATAACGACCATAGTTCCCGTATGGCGTTGGAGTTCATCCTCCAGCCAGCTGATCGTTTCCATATCGAGGTTGTTGGTAGGCTCATCGAGAAACAAAATATCTGGCTTTGGAAAAAGGACTTGCGCTAACAAAACTTTAAACTTCTCAGAACTTTTAAGGCTTGCCATCAAATCATAATGATTTTCAGCAGGAATTCCTACATTTTCAAGCACTTTTGCGATGTTAATCTCATATTCATACGTCGGATCTTCTTCCACACAGATCATCTCCAACTCTGCTAAGCGGTTATTTACCGCATCATCTTCAAAATCGCCCGTTTCGTAGAGTTTTTCTTTCTCTTTTACCGCATCATAAAGGCGTTTGTTTCCATGCAGTACGGCATCCATAATGGTGTAGTTTTCATACGCAAACTGGTTTTGCCCCAAAATCCCAACTTTAAAACCAGAGCCTATGATAATGTCGCCCTCGAACTCTTTATTTTCACCACTTAAGATATTTAAAAAAGTAGTTTTTCCAGCGCCGTTTGCGCCGATGAGTCCATAGCGTTTATGGCGATCTAGCTTAATATTGATACCTTCAAATAAGATTCTGTTGCCAAATCTTTTTGTTAGATTAATTGTTTTTAACATCTTTTCTCTCTTGTCGTATCACCAAATATTGGCAATTAAAATATCCGCGATTGTATCAAAAGCTTCATTAATAGGCGATTAAGTGCTTTTTGCACTTTTTGTATTTGACTCCAGAGCCACAAGGACAAGGTGCATTTCTCTCGATTTTTGAGTTGATAAAATCCCCTTTATCATACTCCCAAACTCCATCATTTTTCACAAAACTACTGCGTTCATGTAAAAGTACGATTTCACTGTTTTGGAGATAATACGCTTTAAACTCCACGATTCCTTCACACTCTTTTTGGCTTACATGTAAGAGTTCCAATTGCAGCCATCGCACGTTTTTACAAAACTCCTCAATAAGCGCAATATCACTTTCATAACAATTTTCTTTAGTGGCACTTTTTATAAGATAAGTTCCATCTGCTATTACATACGCGCTGTAGCGTGAGCGCATCAACTCTTCTGGAGTTTGAGCCACTTTTTTGCCCGTTATTATGGCTCCACAACACTCCTCAAAATCTTTTTTTAATCCACAAAAACATTCCATCTTATTCCATATCTATTTTATTTTCTTATAAGCATTAAACGGCAAATATTGTAGTATCATTTTCCCAAGAATGTAATAAAATTGTGACAACAAAGTGATAAAGTAAATGGAATTTTTTTCAAAACTCAATGTGCAAGAAGTGCTCAACTACCTTCCAGACCCCATTATAATCGTTGATTCGCTTGGTAATATTCGATTTGCCAACAACTCATTTTCTAAGCTTCTTGGGTACAGCATTGAAGAACTTTTTCATAAAAATGTTATTAGTTTTCTTCTTGATGACTCTATTTTTGAATCTTGCGTTGCAAGTGTTAGAAGTGGTGACAATTATAGCAATCAAACTACCGTTTTTGTCGCAAAAAATGGGACGCACATCTACACAACAAAAAATGTTCGCTTTATCCAAATAGACAATCAAGAGTGCATCTTTGTCAATATTCGTGATGTGAGTAGCATTGATAAACTCAATTTAGAGCTTCACAGTTCAAAACAAGAACTCGAAGCAAAATCCAAACAACTCACAACGATGCTCAATGATCAAAAACAACAGGTGGTTGAAAAACAGCTTCAGCTTGATGAAATCGTCAATAATATTGACGAGATTATCTGGTATATTGATGACAAAACAATGGCAATTAAATACGTTTCTAACGCAATTGAAAATATTTTTGGAGAACCAAAAGAGAGTTTTTTAAATGATGCTTCACTTTGGATGCAGATGATTCATCCACAAGATAAAGAGAAAGTTGAGTCCTTTTTTAGAAATATTCATCCCTCACGCTCAGCGACAATTGAGTTTCGCATTATCAAACAAGATGGCTCGGTAAAATGGCTCTCAAACAGAGTAAACCACCACCTTTCTTTAAACTTTTTTACAGGTGTCACACATGATATCACCCGAGATAAAGAGGTGCAAGCAGAGATGGAGTTTATGGCTTTTCATGATCTGCTCACGCGACTTCCAAACCGACTTTTCTTAAAAAATGAAATCGAAGCTTTGCTGCAAAAATCTACCATCATCGAACAAAACTTTGCTTTACTTTTTTTAGATCTTGATAACTTTAAATACATAAATGACTCTATGGGCCATGATGTTGGTGATGAAATCTTGGTTGAAGTTGCGAGTAAACTCACACGCACCATTGCCAAAAATGGGATGTGCACAAGATTTGGCGGTGATGAGTTTATTATTCTTACAAAGATACAAAACAAAAACGACATCGCCATAAAAGCACAAAAAATTATCGACGCGCTCAATGAGCCTTTTGTTGTCAATGATCATGAGTTTTTCATCTCTTCATCCATTGGAATCTCGCTTTATCCACAAGATGCCACAACTTCCACCGGTCTTATAAAATCCGCCGATACTGCGATGTATGAAGCCAAACTCAGTGGAAAAAACAGATACAGTTTCTTTGATAAATCAATGAACACCAATGTTGAAGAGTTTTTAGAGATGGAAACGCTTATCAAAGATGCGCTTGCAAATAACTATTTTGAACTCTATTTTCAGCCTCTTATCGACTCCTCAAAATCAACGCTTTATGGATTTGAAGCGCTTTTACGACTGATTCATCCTGAGTATGGGTTTATCCCGCCTGATAAATTTATTCCTGTTGCAGAAGCAACGGGCGATATTTTAAAAATCAGTGCTTTTGTTATGCAAAATGCGTGTAAATTTTCAAGCCAAATCAATGCGCTCAGCTCGCATAATATTTTTATCTCCATCAACATCTCAGCACGACAGTTCAAAGAGAAACATTTTGCAAAAACCTTCTTAAAATGTGTTAGCGACTATGATGCAGATCCATCGCTTTTAAAAGTTGAGATGACTGAATATGTCGTGATGGATAATGTCACACTTGCTGTTAAAGAGTTAAATATTTTACGCGATGCTGGTGTGCAGATTGCGCTTGATGACTTTGGGACAGGCTACTCCTCTTTTGAGTATCTCGCCCAACTTCCCATCAACACCATAAAAATTGACAAATCGTTCATTATCCCTGTTTTTGATAAAAAGAGCAATGAACACATCATTATGGCAATCACCTCTTTGGCGCATGCGCTCAATATGGACGTAATCGCCGAGGGTGTTGAAACAGGCGCACATGTAGCGTACCTCAAAGACAACAAAATCGATCTGCTCCAAGGGTTTTACTACTCAAAAGCGATTCCAGCGAATGAAATTATTGAAAACATAGGCCAATACAAACAACTTTTTAATCTTTAGGACCGCCTTATGACAACACTCTTTATCGCATCTGATAGTAAAAATGCTGGGAGCCTGCTTGTCACAATGGGCATGATGGAGCTCATCACTGCCAAAATCCCCAAAGTCGCTTTTTTTAAACCCATCATCGCAAATACACAAGACACCGATATCGAATTTATTCGCTTAAGATATGGCCTCGATATGCCTTATGAAAGTTGCTATGGATTTGAACTCTCCACTGTTTTAATGATGATTTCTCAAAATAAACTCGATTTTCTCATAGAACAACTCATAGAAAAATACAAAAAACTTGAAGAAAAATATGATTTTATTGTATGCCAAGGGATACAAAAAAGCTCTCTTTTTCAAACTCTAAATTTCGATATCAATCTCAAAATAGCGCAAAACTTTGGCATGCCTTATGTTAATATTATCAATGCAAAAGGCTTACATGTAAGTGATATTATAGAAAATTACACTATTGATTATCAAAATCTTTGCACGCAAAAATGTTTTCATTTTGCTACTTTTATCAACCGCATTGATCCGCTTATCTACGAAGAGCTGCAAGCAAAACTCCCTTATGAAAACCTCTATCTTCTCAAAGAGATACCAGAACTTGACACTCCGACTATCGGAGATATTATGGATCATCTTAGGGCAAAAAGTATCTTTGTTAAAGAGGAAGATAGAGGCAAGCTCGTCAAGGGGGTCAAAGTCGCAGCACTCACGCTGGACAACTTTTTAGATCATATTGAAGATGGCGATCTTATTATCGTTGCTGCCGATCGATCTGAGATTATCGTAGGTCTTTTATGCGCTTTTAAATCACAAAGTTTTGCAAATATTTCAGGGATTGTCATCCCTTTTGCTATGGCAATTCATCCAAATATTGTAAAACTTATCGATGGAATCGGTGGTTGCAGTGTTCCTATTTTTAGCGTTACAACCGACACCTACACAACCGCACTTGGTATCACCGCCACAAAAGCATCGCTGAGAACCCATGACAAAAGAAAGATTGCACTCTCTTTGGGTCTCTTTTTTGAAAGTGTCCATGCCGAAGCAATTGAGTCAAGAATCAAAGCAAGTACCTCAAACATTCTCACGCCACTGATGTTTCAATATAAAATCTTTTTTATGGCCAAAAAGGCTAAAAAAAGAGTGCTTCTGCCCGAAGCAGAGGATGATCGCGTTCTGCGAGCTACTGAGATTATTTTACGTCAAGGGATTGCTGAGATTACACTTTTGGGAGATGCAAAGAGTGTACACCAAAGATCGCTTCAACTCGGGCTTGATATCTCTGGAGCGACCATCATAAATCCTCTTACGAGTGAAAAACTTGAAGAGTATGCACAGATTTTTTACGCATCACGCAAAGAAAAGGGTTTAACACTCCAAGCCGCACGAGATGCGATGCACCATAAGAGCTATTTTGGCACGATGATGGTAGAGATGCACGAGGTCGATGCCATGGTCAGCGGTGCTGTGCACACGACAGCAGATACCATTCGCCCCGCTTTACAAATCATCAAAACGTTCCCTGAAACCTCCATCGTCTCGAGCCTCTTTTTTATGTGCTTGAGTACGCAAGTGCTTGTGTATGCGGATTGTGCAATCAACCAAGATCCAGATGCTTCACAGCTTGCACAAATCGCCATCTCCACGGCAAAAACAGCGCTTGCCTTTGGACTTGTCCCTAAAATTGCAATGCTTTCTTATTCAAGTGGAGATTCTGGAAGCGGTGAAGATGTCAAAAAAGTCAAAAAAGCTACCCAGCTTGTCAAGCAACTCTGGCCATCACTGCTTATTGATGGACCCATTCAGTATGATGCAGCCATAGACAAAGAGGTCGCGCAACGCAAAATGCCACACTCGCCCATCGCAGGGGATGCTAATATCTTCATTTTTCCAGATCTCAATACAGGAAATAACACCTATAAAGCGGTGCAACGCTCTACAAATGCCATCGCAATCGGTCCGATTTTGCAAGGATTGAAAAAACCGATCAATGACTTAAGCAGAGGGTGCAGTGTCGCAGATATTGTCAATACTGTCGCCATCACAGCAATCCAAGCCGCCCCAAACACATGAGAATACTTGTTTTAAACTCAGGATCTTCCTCTATTAAATACAAATTTTATGACTCAGAATCGATGCAAATTCTAGCGCATGGCACGCATGAAGAGGTCAAAGAAAATCGCCATGATTTGCTTGAAAATATTCTTTGTAGCCTTCATAACATAGAACTCATCGCACATCGTGTTGTGCATGGAGGAGAGTGTTTTTGTGAAGCGGTCCTTATCGATGCAACGGTCGTAGAAGAGATACGTCATCTCTGCGCTCTTGCTCCTTTACACAATCAAGCAAATCTTCAGGGGATTACCATGGCACAAACTCTTTTGCCTACATGTAAGCAAATAGCTGTTTTTGACACTGCATTTCACCAAACAATGCCGCCCTCCTCTTACATGTACGCACTTTCTAGCGAGCTGTATGAAAAATACGCTATTCGCCGTTATGGATTTCATGGTACTTCGCATCACTTTTTGCTAAAAGAGTGTGCAAAAATGATGCACAAAGAAGTAAAATCGCTCAACATCATCACCCTACATCTTGGAAATGGTGCAAGTGCAACGGCCATAAAAAATGGAAAATCTTATGATACTTCTATGGGTTTTACTCCATTAGAAGGGCTTGTCATGGGCACTAGAAGCGGTGACTTTGACCCTGAAATACTTATATATCTCATGCGACTTGGATACAATGCCAAGGCAATAGAAACGCTCATCAACAAAAAAAGTGGTCTGCTTGGCATCTGTGGCAGTAGCGATTTGCGAGAGATTGAAAATAAAAATGATGCTGCTTCTCAGCTGGCATTGGAGATTATGAGTCAAAGGATTAAAAAATATATCGGTGCATATATCGCTCTTTTAGGGCGTGTGGATGCTATCGTTTTTGGTGGTGGCATCGGGGAACATAGCGCACATGTGAGAAAAATGGTACTTGATGGACTCAAAAACCCCTTTGGCATAGTGCTCGATTCTTACCAAAACGAACAAGCAACCCATTCAGCCGCACGCATCTCAAAGGCGGAGAGTAAAATCCCAATCTACGTAATTCCAACAGATGAAGAGCTTGAAATCGCAACACAGGCGCTTGCGCTTTTGAAAGAGATTTAAACAAAAATAGCCTTACATGTAGGCTTTACATGTAAGGCTACATGTAAGGCTATTTTTTATGCAAAAAAACTCTTTTTAGTCGATATTGTTTTATCATAACTCACTTTAAAAGGAATTATTATGCAAGTCAGTTCAAATACAAATCAAACCGATATTTACGCGCAGTACACGCAAATGAAGCTTCAAGGTAAAGAGGATTTGAAAAATAATTACTCCGAAATAAAAATAAAGTTTGAACAAAGTTCTATGACTTTTAGCACGCTTTCTTCTGATATTCAGGCAAAAATCACGCAAGCACCAACGGATCAAATCCAACGCAACCAGCAAGATTTTCAAAAGTTTTTAAAAGATATTGGCTACGATGGCAAGCCCATAGGCCAGCTTTCCCAAGGTGAAGCCAAAGCGCTTGTCGCAGATGATGGTTTTTTTGGTATCGATAAAACGGCGCAAAGAATCGCTGATTTTGTCATAAATGGTTCTGGCGGTGATGAAAGTTTATTGCGTGCCGGACGCAGCGGCATCATGCAAGGCTTTGAGGAAGCCCAAAAACTCTGGGGTGGCAAACTTCCAGATATCAGCCAAAAAACAATCGAAAAAGCAACAGATCTTATCAATCAAAAAATGAGCGATTTAGGATATGCGATTTTAGACACAAATGCCTAATTTATAATCAAATAAATGCTTAAATTATACTTTTCTTATCGCTATAATGTGACTATCTATTTTAAAAAGGTCACATTATGAAAGAGTATATTGAACTCTACAACAAAAATAAAGACAAAATCGAGAAGATTCTTGAAAGTAGTATTGAGGGTATGGGCAAACTACAAAATGAGTCCCACAATTTTTATAAAAAACTCTTCGCTACCTTTCCCTCTCTAGAAGTCATTTATATTGTAGATGCGATTACCAAGATCCAAACATCAGCAAACATCTACAACAAATACAACGATGAAACAGAGCGAGAAAAAAGCAGAAGTTACCTCATCAATAAACTCAACATTAAAGAGAACAACTTTGCTTTTACAGCCCCCTATCAAAGCGCAACGACGGGTACCCTTTGCATCACAGTCTCTAGAAAAGAGGGTAATCATATTGTTTTTATGGATTTTGTTTTAGAAAAACTGCTTGAACGTGTCGGGCTTATAGAAAAACATATTTACTTTAGCAAGATTATTAAATCATTTTACTTTGTAGCTGGTTTTTTTATGATGCTACTCTCTATGGCAGCGATTATTTATGGCGGCTATGATTTTGTGAGCCACTTATTACACGATAGTATCACTATCGATGTCATTTTTAAACCCGTCATTGCAACTACACTTGGACTTGCTATTTTTGACTTGGCAAAAACTGTTTTAGATCAAGAAGTTTTTTTCAAAAGTTACTCAAAAGATTCAAAAATAGAGATTAAAATACTCACAAAATTTTTGATCACAATTTTAATAGCACTCTCCATTGAAACGCTAATGGTAGTCTTTAAAATAGCGATTGAAAACTATGACAAAATGGTCAATGCACTCTATTTGATGGGAGGAATAGCTTTGATTATTCTCTCTCTTGCAGTTTTGATATTTTTAACGAAACCCGTAAAAGAGGCATAAAAAAGAGGAAAAACCTTTGTGAAAGCTTGCGCATTTGCAAGTTTACAAAGGTTTTTTTCAGATGACTTTTGAAGTGGGTTACATCATCCCTGGCATGCCACCCATATCTGGCGTGGATGCTTTATCGTCTGCTACTTCATAGATAGCTGCTTCTGTCGTTAAAAGAAGACTTGAAACAGAGGTTGCATTTATAAGGGCTACGCGCTCAACTTTCAATGGATCGATAATTCCAGCTTCAAACATATCTACATATTCGCCAGTCGCTGCGTTAAAACCGATGTTTTCGTTACTTGCATTTTCAATCGCATTCACAACAACACCAGCATCATATCCGGCATTAATAGCAATCTGTTTTACAGGAGCTTTTACCGCACGGAGAATAATCTCACAACCAATTTTTTGATCACCTGTCAAATCAAGATTTACTTTTGCAGCTGCACGAACAAGCGCCGCACCGCCTCCAATGACGATACCCTCTTCAACAGCTGCTTTTGTAGCTGAAAGTGCATCATCCACGCGATCTTTTTTCTCTTTCATCTCAGTTTCAGTTGCAGCGCCGACTTTAATAACCGCTACACCGCCACTCAGTTTTGCAAGGCGCTCTTGGAGTTTTTCTTTATCATACTCACTTGATGTTGTATCGATTTGCGTTTTAATCTCAGCGATTCTCGCTTTGACCGCTTCACTACTTCCTGCACCATTGACGATGACTGAATTGTCTTTATCTATGACAACACGGGCAGCTTGACCAAGCTCTTGGATAGTCGCACCTTGGAGAGTATGGCCTGTTTCTTCAGAGATAACGGTTCCATTTGTAAGCACTGCGATATCTTGTAACATCGCTTTACGTCTGTCGCCAAAACCAGGAGCTTTTACCGCTGTAATGTTTAAAACGCCACGCAATTTGTTTACAACTAAAGTAGAAAGAGCTTCACCCTCAACATCTTCAGCAATAATCAAAAGCGGACGAGAAGTTTTTTGTACTTGCTCTAACACTGGGAGAAGATCTTTGAGCGAATTTACTTTTTGATCGCTCAACAAAATGTATGGATTGTCGATCTCTGCTGTCATTTTTTCAGTGTTTGTGATGAAATATGGACTTAAATATCCACGATCAAACTGCATACCCTCAACAACAACAAGCTCATCAGAGATACCTTTTGCTTCTTCAACAGTGATAACACCATCTTGTCCCACTTTGTCCATCGCCTCAGCAATCATATCGCCAATTTGTGTATCTGAATTTGCTGAAATGGTCGCAACTTGCGCAATCTCTTTTTTATCTTTTACCGATTTTGATGCCGCTTTTAGGTTTTCTAAAATAGCTTCACACGCTTTGTCCATCCCACGTTTTACTTCAATAGGATTTGCACCCGCAGTAATGTTTCTCAAACCTTCAGAAAAAATAGCGTTTGCCAGAACAGTCGCTGTAGTCGTTCCATCTCCCGCTTCATCAGCAGTTCTTGATGCGACCTCTTTAACAAGTTGTGCACCCATATTTTCAAGTCTATCTTTAAGTTCAATTTCACGAGCAACCGAAACACCATCTTTCGTTATCACTGGAGAACCATAGCTTTTTTGGATTAAAACATTACGACCACGTGGCCCCATTGTTACTTTTACTGCATCACATAGCTGTGCTACACCGCGTGCCAATTTATTACGTGCTTCATCTGAAAAAATTATATCTTTTGCCATATTTAACTCCTTAGTTTTATTTTATTATTCCAAAAATATCATCAAGTTCGATGACAATATATTTTGACCCATCAAGCGTCAACTCATTACCGCTATATTTTCCAAAAACAACAATGTCACCATTGCTAATATTTTTTACATCATCACTAATTGCAATAACTTTCCCTTGAGAAGGTTTTTCCTTAGCATTATCTGGGATTATAATTCCAGTAGATGTTGTACTAGCCTCTTCCATACGCTCAACTAAAATACGTTTTCCTAGTGGTTGAAAATTCATAGATTTCCTCCTAAATAATTTTTGTGTGATTTTACAAGATTAATGCAACAATGTCAATATAATTTGAGTCGTTAAGGCTAAAGTATCTTTATTTAATATGACTATAGTTTTTTGATATGTAGCAGAATATTAAACTATTTTAAAAAAAAATAACTCTTTTTTACTAATTTTAAGAATTTTAAAGGTTTACTGCAATATAATTCTGCCTCTCAAAAATGTCAAGGTAGCTCAGCTGGTTAGAGCACTGGTCTCATAAGCCGGGGGTCGGGGGTTCAAGTCCCCCCTTTGACACCACTTTTAAACTCCCTATTTTACGCAACTAAATCAACTTTTAGCTTAAACCTAAACAGTCATGTTTTTTGAAGTGTCACCAGAAGTGTCACCAAAGATATCAATTTCACGATTTGCATCCAGCGCTTTATTACTTATATAATTGGCATAATGCTTAATCAACATTTGCAATGACCCGTGGCCGAGTATATTTGCAACTTGTTGCATTGTGAAGTGTTTAGACTCAAGTGCACTTACTGCAAATGTATGACGACAGTTTTTAAGATCACGGCGTTGAATACCAGAGTCACTAAGAAGCTTATACCACTTAGTGTTGTTTTTAATTTTACGGTCATCCTTGAGAATTTCACTCTCACCACGGATATCTTCAATGTCATTTAAATTTTTGCCATCATTTTGGCTAAATAACCAAATAGACTTTTTCAACCTTGCTTGCAAAAGTAGTTCATTTAGAAAAGGTAGAGTCGAGTTAAATATTGGTATAACTCTATCCCTATAGACTGTTTTAGTCTCCTTGATTTTACCTTTTGTCACGTTACGTTTAATACTAATAGTTTGATTTTTAAAATCAATATCGCCGATTTGAAGACCTAGAATCTCGCTTGGGCTCATCCCTTGATTGAATGATATCCCAAGGTATAAGTGTAATAAACTACCATATTTTTGAGTATCTTGACTGTTTTGAAGCAAAATACTTACTTCATCTTTGCTAAAAGGCCTGACAGTATTTATATCTCTTTGATTTTTTCCATCAATTTTAATCTCATCGGCAATATTTGTAGCTATCAAATTATCGTCTGCTGCCAGCTCAAGAATACCACGAAATATGCGCAGATACTTGAGTTTAGTATTTTTAGACACTTCCTCTTGAGTTTGAGAATTACGCAAATTATTGATAAATTGCTTGATTTCAAGTTTTGTAATTTTACGAATATCGATTTTATTAAACTCGACTAAAATGCGTTTTGTGCGATAGTTGACATTTGAATAATCATGAAATTGCTCATAATTTTTTAAAAATAGAGCAGCATAAAAACCAAACTCAAAATTTTTAACCTGTTGAACTTTTAGCTCATCTTTTTTACGTGAAATCCATGCGGGTAGAAATACCTGTTGCATGAATTGTAACTCTTTTTCCGTTTTTAATATTTTTGTACTCTCTTCGCCATTTTTAACATTACCATTTTGAAATAACACCTGGTACTTAATGTACCAGAATTTACGATTGCCTCTTGCCAAAATAGAAGCTTTTACATCTTGCACGTTTTCTCCTTTTTTAAGAAAGGAAGTGCCACTTACAATTAACGACATGATTATACCTACCTACTATAAAAAAATTTGTTAGCATATTTCTACCTATATACAAATTTTCCATATGCTATAGTTATAAATGAGTAAATTATTTAGCTGATTAAGGAAATAGGAAAATGAAAGAAGCTCTCTTAGTAGTTGCGTTTGTTTTCACAATAGGTGTAATGATTTACAGCAGTTGGAAAGCTACGCATATTTCGGACTCTTAACATTTAAAAGCCTCGTTTAAGACTCTGTTTTAAAATACTATTGTTTTTGAAGCTATATGAGTCGATGGTATAAAAAAGGCAACTGTGCAGTCTTTTTTTATAATTGACAATGAATGATTCTTTCGCTTTATCCGACATATAAGAATTTGAGACAAGGTTATAGACAAACGGCTCACTCTCAACAATCTGCTTAAAGAACTTTACAAGACGTCCACTATTTACACTTAATAATTGTGCAAACTCTTCAAAGTCTTGCATTGAATAATATCCTAACGCACCAAACGCTTGAGTTTCATGTTCTTTAAACAGATCAAGTCCAGTCATTCCAAACTCGCTTTTTAAATGATACGCCGTATAAAGAAGATCATAGTTTGGAGATAAGATATAATCATCTCTGTCAACAGGTCTGATAAGAGAAAAGTTTTTTAAATGAGCATCACCATTGCCAATAAGATAATTCAATACTATTCGCTTATAAAATTCTTCGATTGCAGGAATATTAGCAGCTACATACTTTTTAATGCCTTGAGCAATTTCTTCATAGCTGCCGTCATATTTGTAGTTTTCCTGATGGGTAGCTTCTGAATATTCAAGAATTGATGCGAAATCTTCCTGATCCACTTTTTTTGTTTGTCCAGTTGAATCCTTCATATAATCAAATCTCTTTGTAATATATGCTTTTTCTCCATCTTTAAACTCTATCAAGCCATTTTCTGCAGTGTTTAGTCCAAATATTTGTTGGGATATTTGCATACAGAGATGTTCATTGGCAGGCATATCTTCTACATTAAGTGCAATCTCATGCGACATTGGAATAGGCTTGAGAATATATCTGCCACTTTCAGCGGTCGGTTCCAATATATTACTCTCTGAAAACTTAAGTGAAATTTTATCTTGTACGCCCGAGATAGAGATTCTTTCTGCTGTCGCCGTTCTAAATGTATAGAACTCCTTTTTATCAAAATTTAAAGGTTTGACAGTTATTGCATTAAAAAGTTTTTTCTTGCATGAAGTACAATATTGTTGTGCACCAGTGATTATTTTTAGACATCCATAGCATCTCATTCTATTATCTCCTCGACTCTTATAGAACCAATCGTATCATTATTGGCAGTTTTAAGCAGTCTTGTAAAATGATCGTTCTGATCGATCTTTAATTTTAAACATTGTGTTTTTTTAATATTTCCCTCACTAAGCATATTAAAGAAAAAAGGGAAAAGAAAATCTGATTCAAATGGTTTTGTTTGCAACGGAAACGCAATTGCAATATTCTTTGCATCACTTCTTGTGAGATAATTGCTTGTGTATTGAAAAATATATTTACCATTCTTTTCTTCTAGTGTGCCCGTTAAAATATCATTTCTATAAATGTGTGCTTTTTTCATTACCAATTACTCATCTAATCTTGAGCTCAAGTTCTAGCCCAAGGACTTCCATAATAGATAATAATTTATCAATAGTAAAATTAGCTTTCCCTCGCTCAATATTAGACAGTGTGGCTGCGCTAATATTTGCATAATCTTGTAGATCTGCTTGTTCGAGATTGAGTTGCTGCCGTCTTTCTTTTAATTTCTTGCCGATTTCTTGTCTTTTATTTAAAATCATTTTCATCTCTACTTATAATATATTGTAAATTTATAGATATTGTAGCAAAATAAATACAATTTTTGTCATCTACTTATAATATATAATAAATACGCTCAAGACAAAAAAGAGTAAACTTAAATTACTATAAGTCCTATTAAAACCTCATTTTTGCCTGCGGTTTAAAAGACTGTTGAGCTCATCATTTTGAGCAACTACTTGAGAACCTCGGATCCAATTGTCCACGGCCTCGATGTCCCACAAAATAGCTTTTTTTGTTTTAGAGGTGGTGGGTGGAATAAAACAATGCACACCGACAAAAAACTCGGTCCCAATTCGATCCTTAAAAAAATCGACGCTTAGGTCAAAAATAGATGGTAGATTGTGCTGCTGAACATATTTTTTTATCATGCTGTGACCTTTTTCGACTCTGTAAGGTCGGCGATGTGCAACATAAAGTTTTCACGATGTTGAAAAATAGCTTCCTCTTTTGCCGTTGCTGGTGCTTCTGGTATTTTTTGCTCAAAATTGCCAAAAAAATCGAGACGAACTACGTCGAAAGCTTCGTTTGTGCCGTGTCGAGCATAGATACTATCTTGTTTTGGGTGATCTAATTTTTTTAAAAAATCAGTCGGTTCATAATTATTAAATTTTTTTGCGTTTGTGATCCACACATTATAAGCCATCTCCCAATTTTTAAACGAAGACCCCTTGGAAATGTGATAATTAACAAACTGCTCAAACTGATAACCTCCGTCCACGCCGACCGCATAAGCCAATAGCCGGTCTCTATATTTCTTAGAAAGATGGATATACTCTGTTTTTTTTTGAAGATTAAAAGAGAATTTTTTCGGTGCACCCGCGGGTGCGCTATATTTCTCTTTCTCTTCTTCTTCTTCTTTCTCTTCTTCTTCTTCTTTCTCTTCTTCTTTCTCTTGTCGGTGACCCCCTTCGGAAGGGGTATTTTTTGCGCAATAAACCCCTAAGTAGGGGTCTTTGACTCCCTCTTTTTTTTGTGAATTTAAATAGCCATCAATGCTGGTCTGTATGCTGTGTTTTTGCGATTTCCAGACGATTGAGAGAGTCTTATCAGAAAAACTTATATCTTCTACTTTTTTGCGCAAAAACTGAACATCAAGCATCGCCTTGATGTACTCGGCGATTTGAGTATCGGTTAAATCCTCTATTACATCGTCAAAACTTTTATAGAAAGTGAACTGTGATCTCATCTTCTGCCTCCGTGGGTGTGGGTATAGGTAGTTTCAACGGCATGTGTTTTGCAAATTTCAAGCGATCCAACACCGACATAATCGCTCAACAGGCGAATTCTGGAGAGAATATTTTGAGCGAATCGTTCAAAATGGTCAGGCGCTGAGTGAGGATTGAAGAATTTTTTAAAATTCGAACATTTTTCAGTCCCGAAAAACTGAACAGTTTTAGCTGGAAGGCATTCACAAGATATCTCCGTCCCGTTCCTATATTCCACTACCCTCAGGTCTGTGACAGGACAGTCAAAAAGTGCAATTCGTTGAAAAAAGTCGTTAATCTGGAGCAGACCTGCAAGCTGCTCAGGAGCGAGGTTGTATCTCATTTGGATCTTTAACGCCGCATCCTGCATCGATATAGAGGGGTTTGTGCCGTATGTATGGAAAGCTGGATTCATTTCACAGATCCATCACGAGCTGTTTTGTGCAGCGCGCAGCGGGTTTCCTGCGTGGCTTGTGTTGATTTCCGCCGAGTTTCACCCTTTGCACGGTGTTTGGGCTCATAATCAACACTTCGACCATGTCTATTTCTGGCTCTTCTTCGGGTTCTTCTTCAGTTTCATCTAATTCTATTTCGTAAAATTCTTCGAGATCCTCGACCAGTCCGTCGGCTTGACGGTGGTCCACCGTCGCGGTCGCTGCATGACGCTCATATCCGCACATATGATATATGAGCATGTCTACATCATTCGCAAGGAACGACGAGCGCAAGTGCTTGGCGGTGCCGTTTTTGAATTTTCGAGCGCTCAAAGTGTAGTAGTCCACTTCTATAGCCAGGTCCATCGCTATCGCAAGACTAACACGTATGTCTTCCCGTCCCCCACCTACGTTCTCTTCTTCATTGCCCCTGAGTTCTAGCCCCTTGTGGTGGCAAAGGTCGTAGACACCCTCTGCAACATCTTCAAAATTTTCTTCAGTTACGTTTAAGCTTAACGGGATTAAGCTGGAAAGATACGTTATTGCGAGATTTTGAGCGCTGTATGCGCTCAACGTAGTGAGATGTGTGGTATAATTTTGTGTTTTCATTACGGAAATTCCTTTTTAAAACGCCCCGGACCGACCAAAGTTGAGGGCGTTTACATATGATACATAAGATGTATTTTATAACTTATAACCTAAAATATAACTTAGTATAAGTTGTTATTATCATTTTTTAAGGATTTAATATGTATTGGTTTAAAAAAATCTTTTATAAAAAAGTTGTTCCATTAAAAGTTATTATTGATAATGCGATTGACGAATTTATACAAAAGGACCAAAACGATGCACTGGCAGAAATGCATCAAAAAGCACATCTTCTTTTTAATCTTTTTGTAGAGGAACAGAACAATGTACCAATTATTATTAACCACCAAACAACAATTTTTACGGTGCCTTCTGAAGTGAAATTGGTATCGAAATACCTGGATTATCTATTTGAATCACGCCCTGAAACATGTCCATATGAAAGTGTTTACTATTTACCTGAGCATAATCTTCTTTGCTATATTAATGGTGGAACTCATCGTCTTGCTGCACTTAACTTATATTATAGAAAGCCACGTGATTCATTTACTTTTGCAAAAAATAAAATCAAATATAGAAAAATAGATATAGACTTATTAAAAACATATTTTTTTGACAAGAAAAGAATGATACTTTATCGAGTAAATTCAGGGGACCCTTCAAACGTCTATAGCAGAACAGAATTAAAATCTATTATGTTCAATGTATTAGTAACACTACAAAAACACTATTTTGGAGAAGCAAATATCCTCGACAAAAGTGCTCGGAACCTTTACTTGTCTCTTTCGAAAAATGAAAAAAATTATATAGAAAGTGTCAATAAGTGAAAATCTGTATTGAGTTAGATAAGTTCCAAGTTGATATTTTGGATAAAATTTGTCCAGATAACAACTACAGCAAATTTTTGCACGATTTTCTTCAAAAGCATTTATTTTTATCACTTACTCAATCTAATTCTATAGTAGTTCATTCTCATGTAACGTACTACGAAGAAGTAGAAAAGATTGTAAAACTTGTCGGTATCAAACAAAATGATATCGCCAAAAAAATGAGATTATCTCAAGCTGCAATCGCAAAAGCTTTTAAGCTTAAAAATGACAATTCAGTAATCTTTAGGAATATGCAACAACACGGCTCGCCTGATAATTTTCTATTTGATATGTATGTTGAGACTCTTTTAGAGAATGAAGATGCACAACTCTTTGCGCTCAATTATGCGGGTGTAATTTATAATTTTTTCAATGATTTTTTATATGACTCACAAAAAAGAGAGGCTTGTTTTCGAT
>JAVHOA010000027.1:0-4741 GCA_036169815.1 Sulfurimonadaceae bacterium | reverse complement strand
GTCAATATGACGAAGCTGTTCTTTTGCTGCATGATACTCAGCATTTTCACTTCTATCACCCTGCGCCGCGGCGACTTGCTTTTCATACGTCACACGAGGTTTTTCTACATCTTTTAGGTACTTAAACTCCTCTAAAAGCAGATCATACCCTTCTAATGTCATGGGCTCTTGCACTTAAAGTTCCTTGTTGAAACCTAGAATATAAAAAGTATCTTTCCCCTCTACTTTTTTAAGCTCTACTTTAAATTTTTGTGCAAAATGTTCTATTTTTTCATAGGCTTCTTCTTTAAGAGCCGCAACTGTTGCATCAATTTTAATTTTTAAAAAATCGTTTGAGTTTGACATTGCAACATAAGAGTTTAAAGGCTTGAGTGCATCATGAAGATCCATAATATGTTTTTCTATTTTTTCATAGCCGCTTGTATTTGATTTTATTTTTCTAAACTGTGCTACTAAAGTTTCATTTGGTATATATCCGAGTTGATTTAACATCGCACTTGATTGCATAAAGTTCCTTTTTTTAAAGGATTCTAACATAGTTTTTTTAATTTTAATTTTACTTTACGTTTGCTGTAATATAATGCCAGACAAATAAAAAACGGGGATATTGTATGAATGATATTTTACTTCAACAGATAAAACAGCTTCCGCCGCTTCCAGAATCTGCTATGCAGATAGAAGCTGTCTATCAAAATCCAGACTCTACTTTTAACGATATGGTAAAAATTTTAGAAAAAGATCCTCTTTTAACTGCCGATATCCTAAAAGCTGCAAACTCCCCACTTTATGGATTTTCTCGTGAAATCAATGCCGTAAGCCAAGCAGTTGGTCTTTTTGGCATGGGAACAGTGCGTGGATTTGCGCTGGCAACCATTGTCAAAAAAAGCTTTCCCATCGATCTTTCTTCGTATGCGATTACCAATGCTCAGTTTTCAGAACTCTCTAAAAAGCAACATGCCCTTGTCACATCTTGGTATATGAGAAAAGATCCTAAGATTTTAGGTATTTTGTCTCCTGCTGCATTTTTAGTTGAGATTGGCAAAGTTTTAATTTCCCAATATCTTATTCAAGAGAAGTTACAAGAGGCGTTTCAACAAGCAGTTTCTGAGCTAGAAAATATTGACGAGGCAGAGATGAAAATCGTTGGGACACATACTCCTGAAGTCAGTGCAACTATTTTTACACATTGGAAATTTGATGAAAAACTTATAGATACAATCCGCTATTGTATTGATCCACAAAATGCTCCCGAGAGCATAAAAAAAGCTGCACAAAGCTTACATGTAGCACGTGTTTTGTTGCCAATTCATGGTTCTACACAAGAGAGCATTGCGAAAGCAAAAGCGCTTGTTGAACAGTATGGCCTCGATATGGAAAGCTTTAATAAAGCTTTAGAAAACACGCTTGCATAAATTTTGAAATCACTTCTCATTCGCCTCACCCTTGGTCTTCACGACCAAGATATTTCTCCAGATGAGCGCTTTTTTGTCCATGAGTGGCTTGAAAAAGAGTACTTAGTAAAAGAGGGGAATCTTTATCGATTTCACTCCAAATACCGCGCTGGTGAAATCACACTCGCGCAAAATCAAACAGCATATTTAAGCAATATCGGGCTCAATGTGAAAGATCTTTTTATCGATGCGGGAGATTTAGGCGAGGCTAAAAATGGCGATCTTGTCATCACAAAAAGACTCCTAGCAAAACGGGGCAATCCGAGTGCAAAAGTAGTTGCAGTTGTCGGGCATGCGCAAACATACAGTGTTGCTTTTGTTGCTAGCAAAGAGAATCATAAAGCCCTGCTTGATATTAAAACCCTCCATCCTGCAGGCGTTGTGATGAGTTTAGAAGAACTAAGCAGCTATGAAATAGGCACAGTTTTTAAAGTGGATAATCTAACGGCAACAGCGATGGAGATACTTGGTAACCTTGAAGATCCGCTTGTAGATGAAAAGATTGTTTTAGCACAATACAACAAACATGATACCTTTAGCGAGGAAGTACTCCAGCTTGCCACCTCTTTTGAAGAGGTCGATGCTGCGTATTATCCAACAAGAAAAGATCTGCGACATCTTCCTTTTTGTACCATCGACCCTGTCACTGCAAAAGATTTTGATGATGCAATCTGCTGGGATGATGAAAACTTTATTCTTTACGTGGCAATCGCCGATGTCAGTGAATACGTCAAACCTTTTGGACCTATCGACGCTGAAGCAATTTACAGAGGGTTTTCTATTTACCTGCCGCACCGTTCCATCCCGATGCTCCCTCGCCAACTCAGTGAAACACTCTGCTCGCTCCAACCCCATGTCGATAGACTGAGCTATGTCTTTGAACTTCATTTAGATAAAGAGAGTTTAGAAGTGGTTCGCAGCGATGTTTATGAAGCGATTATTCACTCAAAAAGAAGATTTAATTACGAAGAGATTGATGAGTTTTTTGATGGCAAACTCCAAGCAAAAAATGATGAGGAAAGAGAGGTTTTAGCAACCATCAACCCGCTGCGCAAGGTTACAGACAGACTCCGAGAAAAACGACTTAAAGTCGGTTTTGACTTCCGCTCTGATGAGATAGAGATGGAGCTTGATGCAAATGGCGAGATTGTTGCCACAACTATTTCGGTGGAAACACCCTCACATTCGCTCATCGAAGATTGTATGCTCCTTGCCAACAAAGCTGCGGCAAATATGTATGAGCGCGGTGTTTTTCGTGTGCATGAACCACCTTCTCAAGCAAAAATCCAATCCCTTTACAATGAACTCGCAGGCATCGGCATCTTTGTTGAACCCCAAGAAAATATGAAAGAAACAATCAGTTTTATCCAGCAAAAAGCAAGAGAGATGGGCATAGAATCGGATGTGGATACGCTTATCATCCAAGCACAACGCCGTGCACGCTACTCTCCTGATAATTACGGACACTTTGGACTTGGATTTGACAAATACACCCATTTTACCTCGCCTATTCGTCGCTATTCAGATTTGATTGTGCATAGACTTATCAAAGCAATCAAAGCAAACGATACACAAGAGGGCTCGTATGTGCTACGCAACATAGAATCTTTAACGATTGCAGTGAGTGAAAAAGAGCGTGAAAGTGCAGATGTCGAGTTTCGATTTATGGATAGAAAATATGCACGTTGGGCAAAGAAAAATATTGGCAAAAAGTTTAAAGCACGCATCGAAGCTACCGACCCGCATCTTTTAGCAAAACTTCAAGATGAAATCGTGGGTGCCACCTTACATGTAAAGTCTCAAATCCCTATTATGCTTTTTGATGATGTAGAAATAATTATACAAACAGCAGATCTTGCGACGACAAAAATCCATGCAAGCGTCGTGCAAAAACTTGAGAAATAAAAGCGATGTATAAAAAAGAGTTTGACCAATACCTTGCAAAAAATAGCTTTTCCAATGCACTTATGTTTTTTGGCGAGAGTCACTTTTTTATAGACCGCTATACAGCACTTTTAGGCGATATTGAGGATGCTTCCAAACTCACACTTTATCATGATGAGTACAACTTTGCAACCGCATCTGCACATCTTAGCCAAGCTTCTTTGTTTGGAGATGCTAATTTGCTCATCATAAAGAGTGAAAAAAAAATTCCTAAAGCAGACCTAGACAAGCTCGTAGAACTTTGCAAAAAGAATCCTACAAACCGCTTTATTTATGCGTACTATGGCACTGATTTTAAAACAAGCGATAAATCTTTTACACAAAAAAACATCGCCATGAGTGTGAGATTTTTTACACCAAACCAAAACGAGGCAATCGGTTTTTTAACACAAGAAGCACAGCGTATTGGACTTAAAATCGATAGATACGCCCTTAATCATCTTTTACAAGCACAAAATAACGACCTTTCTCTTGCCGCTTCAGAACTGCAAAAATTGCAACTCTTCAATCGAGAAATTACAACAAAAGATATCGATATGCTCGTGTATGGTTTAGCACAAATAACACTCGAGCAGCTCATCAACAAAATTCTTTCAAAACAGGATTTTAAAAAAAGTTTAGAACAGATTTTAGAAAGTGGCGAAGAAGAAGTGAAGATTATCACAGCACTCGTAGCATTTGTTACACAACTTTATCTTTTCAATATCTACATCCGCATCAATGGCGCACCAAACTCGCAAGAGATTTTAGGCTATAACCTTCCGCAATTTCTCCTCACAGAGAAAGCCACTTTTTCTCTCAAGTTTAGACCAGTCCACTATAAAAATATGCTCGATCTTCTGCTTGGTGCCGAACTCAAACTCAAATCAAGCAATGTTGATAGAGAAGCGATTTTATTTTCTACACTCTTAAAACTGCAAAAAAATATATAATTTTTATTAATAAATAAGAGTAGTTATAATTTTTTAATTTTGTAACTCTATGTATAAGTATAATAACAAAATAAAATACATTTATCACAGGATTTATATTATGCAAAAAAATGAAGTATTAGAGCATTTAAGAAATGCAAAAGTAGCACATCTAAAATGGGTACAGCGAGGAAAAACACTTGTCTCAAATATTCCTGTTGAAAAAGATGCCATTCCTATGGATTATACTGCTTGTATGTTTGGGCAATGGTTTTATAGTGATGGACAAAGAATTGCTATGATGGCGGGAATGGATTGTATCGGAGAGATTGGCAAAAAACACCAAGAGCTTCACGACGAGTATGTGAAAATATTTAAAATATATTTTGGTGATGCACATAAATCATTTTTCTCAAAACTTTTCAATCTTAAAAA
>JAVHOA010000026.1:0-4796 GCA_036169815.1 Sulfurimonadaceae bacterium | reverse complement strand
TTAACCCTTTCATCGAAGAACTATGCTAAAATTTTACTATGAAGCTATTAAGAAATTTTTTTATTCCTCTTTCTCTTTACTCTTTGTGTCTCTTTGGTGATGAACAAGTGGTACATGTATTATATATCCAAGGCCAAGAGCACGAAAAAGTCAAAGAAGTCAAAGAAGTCAAAGAAGTCAAAGAAGTCAAAGAAGTCAAAGAGGAAAAACAGGTTTACGAAAAAATAGTTTCCACTGGTGATCAAAAATATATTGATGCAGGTCAAAATTATGAGATTAACTATCTTCTTTTAAAAGCGATTGCGCAGACTGAATCCGGACAAAATCCACGTGCGCTTAACTGTGCAAATAAAAATGGCAGTTGTGATTATGGGATCATGCAAATTAACTCTATCCATTTGCCAGTTTTAAAAACACAAGGTATTACCGTCGAGAAGCTTTTTGATGAAAAAACAAATATTCAAGTTGGTGCTCGTGTCTTAAAAGGCTGTATCAAAAGATTTGGATTTACTTACAAAACACTCAATTGTTACAATGGTAAAATCAACGGAAATGATTATTATGCAAGAGTAATTAAAAATTACCATAGACTAACCAAAGCGGTTGAATAGTTTAACTTCACCCTACTCTTTAGTGCTTCTCTATCCTATTTTCTAAAAGAGTAATATGCCCGTGATCATCATGGTGGACTGTGATGTATTGACTTTTAATACAGGTTTGTAGTCGCGCATTATCGACTTTAAAATGGTTTGCGTATTCACTTGCTTCATGCAAAAGATGTTCATTTGATGATTTATGTCTGTTAAGCCTTGAGAGTATAAAAAGTACCAATGGTGTAGCAATGAGCATAAAAATCGCATGATGAAATGGAATAACGCTTATATTTTCCAAAATAACATCAGCCATCTCATCAGGACCAGCTTTGAGGGTGAGGATTTGATAAAAAACCACAATAAGCGGTTTCCACAGATAGATCCACCCCATCCAAAGCAAGAGAGTCGCTATATCCCATAGCCATCTTTTCATGCGTGGAAGTTCATGACGTTTATTGATAATTAAAGATTCCATTTTCTAAACCTTTGCGTTTTTTATCTGTTGGTGCGCACCGCGATCGGGACTTACCCACCTTGCTCTTTTTTGCTTCATAAAGAGGACTTTTGGAAGTGCTGTAACAGCCGTAAAAAGATTTAAAAACCAAAATGCAAAGGGATACCAAATCATCCAAAAATAGTTTTGTCCCATCCCTTTATCGTAATGCCCATCCAACCACTTACTCACATAAAACTGAATCAAACATGCACCAATTAAGATAATACTACTTTCATTTGGTAGTATTGGAGAATCAGCAAGCATTAAATAGGGAAAATCTAAAAATTTATCTAAAACCCAAACTAAAAAAACAAGAATCATACTGTAAGCCCAAATCATACTTAAGAGTAACTCTGTCATAAGACCCCAAAGATGCGTTTGCTTGGGTAAGAAAAGAACTTTAAAGTTCTTAAGCATCACTTGTGCGCCACCCATAGCCCAGCGTAAACGCTGTTTCCATAGTCCTCTCAGTGTCTCTGGCATCAATATCCACACCAAAGCGCGCGGTTCAAAACGTACATCCCAGCCTTGACGCTGCAACTTCCATGTAATATCAATATCTTCCGTAAGCATATCTGGACTCCAGTACCCTACTTCATGCACGGCGGCTTTTCTAAACCCTGTAATAACTCCAGAAACTGTAAACAATCTTCCAAAACTTCGTTGTGCTCTTTTGATCATCCCAACAATAGAAGAAAATTCACCCACTTGAATTTTACCTAAAAGACTTGTACGATTTCGGATTCTAGGATTGCCTGTCACTGCTGCAACTTGTGGATAGCGAATAAAGTGCTTTGCCATCCAATGCAAACAATAAGGATCAATGAGTGCATCTCCATCGATGCCTACTAAATACTCATATTTTGCAAGCAATGCACCTGCTTGAAGAGCGATTGCTTTGCCTTGATTTTCCGCAAGATTGACAACTTTTAGTTTTGGATATTTTGTTGCCAAATCAAGCAAAATCGCCAATGTATCATCTCTACTTCCATCATTGACGGCAATCACTTCAAATTCATGGTATTGCACATTGAGTGCATACGTGATGGTTTCTACAGCATTTTGCCCCTCGTTGTAGCAAGGGATAATAATACTCATAGGTGGCCAAACTTCATTAGGGCGCAGAGTAGGAATAACTTCGTTTAAGTATGGTTTTTCATTTTTAAAGTAGAAAAAAATCGCGCCTATCATCCAAAGTGTGGACATAAAAAGAGGGTAAAAAAAGATATAACTCAGCATTACATGCCAGATGAGATGAGACCATATATAAAAATCTGTCATTGCTCTTCCCTATTTTGTTGCTGTTGTGTTTAAATGATGCATAAGGAGATTTTTTTGTGAAAAATCTTTTCTTATCATTGCTGCGTCTGGATTGTTTTTAAAGAGGTTGTCAGGATAATAAGCGATATGATGCACTCCTAATCCATACAAATAGGATATTGTGCCACTGAGTTCAAAAGGAGATATAGCCTCATCCCCTTTTCTCCAATTCACCGTTTGAAGTTCCATAACGGTACGCTCTAAACCACATTTCTCCTCTTTTACATTGGAAATGATTGTATCATAGAAGGTTTTACTGTCTGTTACTTGCTCCATATAAGGCATCGCCATAATTGCAGTGTAATCATAATTTTTGATAGACTCACTTAAATTTTGTGCATACCATTCCTCGGCATTTTTGTTGAGTGCCACTTGCGCATAAAGATTTCGCGCCACAAGAAGTCCTGGCTTCTCTTCACGTACAATTTGTGCTAATTCCATGGCAAAATTATCTAAATATTTTGTTTTAAGCTTTGTCCATTTTAAAAACTGTTCTTTATTCTCTCTGATCTTGGCAACATTTGGATAAAGTCCCCACGCCTTATACTGCTCACGTGCCACTGCGCTATCATCTTCAAAATCCGAAAGTGTCACATCATCATGAAAGAGAATCCCATCGATATAAGCTGCATTTCCTAAATCCGCATAAATCTCTTTAATCACTTTTTTTGCTTGATCAGAAAATGGCGAAACTCGTGGATAACCCATATTTAAATGGCTTGAATCCACTTGAAGTGTCACAACCATATCTTTTGAGGCAGGGTTAGTTGTAGGGAGTTGCCATGCGATCATCGGCATCCACGCATAGACGCGCTTCACATTGGTTCGCGTGCTAATCTGCCAAGCGACACGGTTGAAAATATCCGCTCGCATAGGAACATTTCTATTTGGAAAATAGACAAAATCAGCAGCACCATTGGCATCAGGATCACCAAAAGCTTGCAGATAAACTGTATTTATTCCCAAACTTTTTATTCGTTCTAAAAGGTCGCCAAGATTTTTTTCCGTTTGTGCTGGATCTGGATCATAAATATAATCAAGATCGATATGTGCAGCTTTAGTAACATGATCATCATCAATAAAGTTCTCATTTCTCGACCACATATTGACCTCTAAATCTTTAAGCGTCATCTTCCCATCAACTAAAATCCGACGTAAACCCCATAATGGCGTTAAGCGGGTGTTGCTTCCATCATCAAGAGTAAGTCCAACTGGCATTTCTAAAGACTCTGCAATTGTGCGGACAATTTTGTTGTAATGTCCATAGGGCCAAACCATAACTCGAGGTTTTTGTCCTGTATATTCTTTTAAAAAGTTGTTATTTTGCGCTAAATCATTCTTAATACGCTCTTTATAGCTGTTTTCCTCTTCATAGCTTTTTGTATCGCTCAAATATTGGCGTGTTGTCACAGCTGGCTGCATATTTCCTTGAGGATTTCCTAAAATTCCATGATGTAGATTGTAGCTATGACTTGCAACTTCTACTAAACCACTTGCAACCATCTCCTTAATCTCGGTTTGACTTAAAAACTTATTTCTATCAATAATCTGACCACTGAAATCAACTTTGTCTTTAGCATTTAACCAGCTTCCAACCAAAGCAATCACGGTTGGAATCTTATATTTTTTAAGCACAGGATAGGCGTTTGTGTAAACAGACTGGTATCCATCATCAAAGGTTAGAAGTACCGCTTTATCTGGAAGCGGCGTTTTATATTTGCGATACTTTAAAATATCATCTACTTTAATAAAATGGTATCCATGGTCTAAAAGCCAACGTATCTGTTCATCAAAATGTTGCGGTGTGACTGTGTAGGTTGCATCCAAAGTTTCACTTTTATCAGCGATTTCGTGATAACTTAAAACTGTAAACTCATTGGGATTTTGATCTCTACTGCAGAGATTTGGATGTTCTTGTGCTATGCTCAAGCTACCAAAAAAAGCAAAAGAGAGCAACGAGGTTATTAAGGTTTTTTGTAACGCTTTTATGATGGAAAACAGTGTCATAATTTGGGTACTTCTTTAAGTAAAAATAGAACTCGCATTATACTCTACTTGCTCTTTAAAATTTATCTACAAAAAAATAAAATTTTATCCAAGCGCTTTGGCAATAATCTTTTTTAACTCCTCTCCATCAATCACCTCTTTTGCAATCACCTCTTTAGCAACGGCTTCAATTGCAAGCCAAGCTTTTTTGACCTCTTGCAGAGTTTTTTCTTTTGCCCTATTAATCCAAATAATAAGCTGTTCTTTATGCGGTTTTTTTGAGTATTTCTTGGACAAAAAATCTTCGTGCTGCAATATTACTCAAGGTAATAATGGTAAAAACAGGCGCTTCAAAGCTCTGATTTAAATTATCCAACTCCTCTCAAAATTTTTATACTCGA
>JAVHOA010000025.1:0-4901 GCA_036169815.1 Sulfurimonadaceae bacterium | reverse complement strand
ATTTTTGTAGTCACAGAATTTAGTATTCCCTCGATGTCAATCTTAAAAACATATATCGATATTATTGATAAAAGTGGTTGGTTTAACAAAACGCATATCATTGCAAATCGCTCAGATTCTTATGGAAATATCACCAATGATGAGGCTTCAAAGATACTTTCAAAGGGTCTTAAGCATAAATTTCAAGTCGATTTTTCTCTACCAAATGATGCAAAACATCTCCGTGAATGTTGGAATGAAGCAACACTAGTCAATGATATTTATCCAGCTTCCCCTTTTGTTATAGAACTTCACGAGATGGGTGAGCAGTTTTTTATACAAAATGAAAATAGAGTAACAACTCTAGAAAAACCATCACTCAGCTTGATGCAAAGGATGAAACAATGGCTTTAAAAGAGAAGATGAAACGATTTCATATTGCAGAAGAAGTTGTAAGTGTTCCAGAAACACCCAGTGGTGAACAAAATGAGCATACATGTAGCGAACTTTGTTTTCCTCTTTTGTATCAAAATGAGGTCTATCTTAAGTTGGCATATAAAATCTATGATGATTTTTTGGAAAAATTAAATGTAAAAGCACAATTGACAGAGAAGATGATTCGCGAAGTCGTTGCCAAGCATATCGCAGAATATACGCTTCCAAAATTGGCACTTAAAAATGAGATATCAGACTACATCGTGGATCATCTTTTGTATTATGGAGTTTTATCTACGATTATGCGAGCAGCTGGGGCTGATTTGAATGATATTTTGGTCAATACAAAAGATTATATTGATGTGATTTATGCAGGTCAAACTATCGCAACACCCTTTCGTTTTCGCAGCGAAGAGGAGTTGCGCCATTTTATCAATAGAATGTTGAGTGAGTCCAATAGAAAGATTGATGAAGCCCATCCTATCGCTTCAGCGAAACTTCTCGATGGTTCTCGTATGGAAGTACAAATCCCACCAATTGCTGCCAATCTTGATAAAGAGGGCAAAGCGGGCTCTTATATTACGATTCGAAAATTTAGAGAGATTCCTTTACTCTTTGAAAGCTTAATTGACGAGCAAATGATCGATATGAAAATAGCCTATTTTCTTCTTTTAGCTGTACGAGGCAAGCTCAACATCGTCGTTTCAGGTGGAACTTCGAGTGGAAAAACCACTTTTTTGAATGCGATTACACGCTTTATAGATGAAGGCGATCAGCTTTTAACCATCGAAGACACCAAAGAGATGAAACCGCAACTTCCATGCCACTCAATACGCTCTTTTGAAGCACGCACTGAAAATGAAGAGGGTGCGGGAGCTATTACCATCGATATGCTTTTAAAAACAGCGCTGCGCTCCAGCCCAAGGCGTATTATTGTTGGCGAGTGTAGGGGAGTTGAGATTGTAACGATGCTTAATGCTATGAATACAGGCCATCCTGGATCGATGACGACTATTCACGCAGATGACACCAAAGAGGCGATTGTTAGAATTGAAAATATGTTTTTAGAAGCGAGACCGACCGCAAATATGACTTTTTTACGTTCACAGATTATTTCAGCTGTTGATTTGGTTGTACAGTTGGTACGTTTTCCCGATGGACGCAGAAGAGTAGCCAAAATTTCGGAACCTGAAAAAAGAATTGAAGATGGCGGCATCGTTTCTATGCTTGATCTTTTTGAGTTTCAGCGTTCCAATACAGCGCACAATCCAATGGACTCAAGCGGAAAATTTGTAGCCATTTCAGCCTCTTCAAGGGCTACGGCTAAGATGGTACAAAATGGGATTATTTTAGACAAGAGAATTTTTGATAATGATTTTGTTGTCACGAAAGACATGATGTTTCAAGAACTCAAAGCATTCCATCCAGATCGCATGTGCGGCTGGAAAACAAATTATCTCGCCGAGATTATACAAAACTCCTATATAGATGGAAAACATATTTTACAAAGATGGCCAAACCTACAAAAATGAGCAATATAACTATGGAATTTTTTCTTTTGGCTCTTATGAGTGTGAGTCTTGCAATTATGAGTGTTTGGCTTTTTATGTACTATGAAAGAGCGCAGCATCTTCGTTATATAAAAGCGATGATTGCACTCGATGAAGATGCTATTTTACTCAATGAGTTGCAAAAAAAGAGTAAGAAGATATTGTGGCAATTGAAAATAGAAAGAGTGATGGCGTATGCAGGCCTTGTGTTTTCTATGAAAATCTTTTTAGCTTTGATTGTGCTTTTTATCTTTGTGGTTGGTGCACTTTTGGCACTCTTTTTGAAACATTGGTCGGGGTTTCTCATTGGCATCCCTTTGGGTGGCACGCTTGCTTTTATGTTTGTACACTCTTTGATATTGCGCAGAAAAAAAGAGTTTAACAAAGCATTTGCTATTGCGATTTCAGTGCTTGTTAAGATGATGAAAACAGGTATTGGTTTTGAGCAAGCGATGAGTAAATCAATCTTTGTATCCAACTCTGTGATGTTTAAAAAGATGTTTGAAGATTTTTTCAAAGAGAAAAATACTATCGGTGAAGAGGAAGCGTTTACAAATATTGCCAAACATATTGATTCAAAAGAGTTGCTTATTTTTGCAATGGCTGTCAAAATAGGTCGTGCAAGCGGAGGGCGCTTTTCAAATACCATAGAAAAAGTTGAGCAGACACTCGTCCATAGAAAACAGATGCAAGAAGAAGTGGATGTTGTCACAAGAGAGGGCGCGATAGGGTCTTATATTGTTGCTGCAATCGCTGTCTTTTTATATTTTGCCTTAGATTTAAATTTTGGCGGCAAATTGCACAACTATTATATGACTTCACCTTATGGTCGATTTCAGATTTTAGCTATCTTTTTGTGGGTTTTTGTCGGGCTTCTTGTTAATAAAATGATTATTAGGATTAAGCAATGAGAGAGTATTTACTACTTGGCGTGATGCTTTTTGCATCATTGGCTTTTATAGGTTTTCTCTCTTGGTACTTTTTTATTGTCTATAAGCATCACGCATGGCTCAATAAAATTTTTAATATCGATGATATAGAGCTCTTACATGAAGATGAAACTATAAATCAGAGTAAATTTAAATTAAAACTTTTACAAGCAGGATTGAGTAAAAAAGATTTTAATGAGATTGTTGTTACGAGTATTGTAGCTGGCTTGGCACTTTTGAGTCTAATTTTTATTTTAAAACCCTCGTTTTTGATGGAGATTATTATTGGTTTTATCTCGCTTGTGATCGCTTTTTTTACTCCTTATCTTTACTTAGAAGAACAAAGAAAGGCAAGAATCAAAAGGATCGATCTTGATTTGCCAGTTTTTATTGATCTGCTGATTATTATTTTAGAAGGTGGTGGCGGGCTCAATAATGCCATCGATGAAGTGACGCGACAAGCTGGCAGCGTGATTGGAAAAGACCTTATTGAGGAGAGCAAACGCTTTAAGTATGAACTCATAAGCTATGGAAGTTCCATCGCTTTTGACAATCTTGTTATCCGTACAGGTTCCCAAGCGGTTGCAACGATTGTTGGTTATATGAGACTTTCAGAGGAGACGGGTATCGGGGTGAAAACTATATTTGAAAATCAGGCACAAGAGATTCGTTCTGCACAGTCAATAACGATAAAAAAAGGTGCGGCGATGATGAATATCTACATTACTTTTACGATGTTTTTATTTATCTTGCCAGCGATTATTGCCATGATTGTGTTTCCGCTTACAGCGGGAGCACTGATGAAACTATTTTAAGGAGAGTGAGTTTATGAGAGATAGAAAAATGAGGATTGTGATGGCAATACTGCTATCCTTGGTACTGTTTACATCATCGGCAGCATTTTTGATGTATGTAAAACAAGATAATCTTGAACAACAAAGATTGCAAAACGTAGAGGTTTTTGTTGCAAATAAGGCTATGAAATCGGGCGAAATGGTCGGTGCAAATGATCTCAAACTTGCTTCACTGCCAAAGAGTTCTCTTGCATTTGAGCCACTTGCAAAAGAGGAGATTATTGGGAAGTTTGTAACACTCGATATGATGGCAGGAGATCCGTTTCGTGCTGAGAAAATCTCATTATCCAAACAGCCAAAGAGTGAAAACATCAACCAAGGAAGTGGTGATATAAATAGCACATCAACTCCGCAAGTGAGTAGCGATAGCGTTGCTGTTTCTTTGGATCTTTTTAAAAATAGTGATTCAACTTTAAAAAATGGAGATTTTATAGATATTGTATCTGTCGTTGCAAAGAGAGGTTTGCAACAAGAAGTTACGTTTCAAACCCGTTATATAGCCTTACATGTAGAGATAAAATCAATCGCAACAGCTCCTTTAACCAAGATTGATGAGCAGAGTAAAAAAACTGTTGTTGTGGCACCTGCAGGCATTGTTTTAAAAATGCAGCCAAAAGAGATAAAAAACTTTTTAGCAGCATACTATACGATTCAAACTATCAACTCGGATCGTGTGTACAACAATGAAAACAAAGGGCATTTGTGGATGGTAAAATGTGGAACCAAGCTTGATGAAGGGGAGCAAAATATGAAAAAACAGCTGCTTTTCAATGAAAAAAAGGTAACACCAAATGTGAGTAAACCAGAGATTTTTATCCCACATGTAAAGAAAACAGTGACAAAAAGTGTGAGTATTACGTATGAAAAATAGAGCTGCATGGCGTCGCGGATTTGGTCTTGCCCAGATTATGGCGATTCTTGTCGTTGTACTGCCGACAATCGCTTTTATTATTACATTTTTGATTGATTATTGGGCCGTTATGCGTATAGATAATAATCTCAAACTTCTGACAAATATGGCAACAAGTCAGTTTAATAATGCAAGCGATCTTTCAATAGATCCTAGCGATATACAACTAAAAACAATGCTTACATCTTTTTGTCCTAAAGATGCATCCATAGATTTTGTAGGTAGTAGAGCAGGGGATGCAAGC
>JAVHOA010000024.1:0-21234 GCA_036169815.1 Sulfurimonadaceae bacterium | reverse complement strand
TTTTTGGGATTTTTTTGAGCGAAAATTATACAATATTTCGTCATATTTTTTTAACTAGAGACTTAGTAGCTCTTAATTTTTTTAATGCTAAAATCCCTTAAAATATATGGGAGCATCATGTGAAAGAAAACTCAGAAGTCCTCGCGCTAAAGTACCGTCCAAACAGCTTTGAAGAGTTGATAGGACAAGAGGCGATTTCGACGACTCTTTCGCTTGCACTTGATTCTAACCGACTCTCTCATGCGTATCTTTTTTCAGGCCTTCGAGGAAGTGGAAAAACCTCTACTGCGCGTATTTTTGCAAAAGCACTGGTTTGTGATAACGGTCCAACTTCGCATCCTTGTGGCGTGTGTACGCACTGTGTTATGGCCGCACAAAATCGTCATATGGATATCATCGAGATGGACGGGGCATCCAATCGCGGGATTGATGATATCCGTGATCTTGTCGAGCAGACGAAGTACAAACCAGCATCAGCAGCTTTTAAGATTTTTATTATTGATGAGGTTCATATGCTTACTCCTCAAGCGTTTAATGCTTTGCTCAAAACACTTGAAGAACCGCCTGCCTTTGTCAAATTTATTTTAGCGACAACCGATCCGCTTAAACTTCCAGCAACCATACTTTCCCGTACGCAACATTTTCGTTTTAAACGTATCTCTGGAGTAAAAGTAGTCAATCATCTTTCCCATATTTTACATATTGAAAATATCGAATACGAGCCTTTGGCCTTAGAAATATTGGCTCGAAGTGGTAACGGGAGCTTGCGTGATACGCTCACACTTTTAGATCAAGCAATTATCTACTCAAAAAAATTTGTAGATGTTAAAACAGTTACAGATATGCTCGGCCTCGTTGATCCTCAGTTTATAGCCAATATTTTTAAAGCAGTTTTTTCAAAAGATTACACTGCCTTAGTAGGCATCACAAAAGAGCTGGAAGAGTATGAAGCGGAGATGGTGGTCGATGAACTTATTAGCTATCTCAAGGAAAGAATGTTTGAGCAAGACCCTCTTTTTTCCACGCTTATTCTAGATCGTTTTTTTCGAATTTTAAGTGATTGCAAAACACTTTTTTATATGAATGCGGATGGGAGTTTTGTACTCTCTTTGGTACTTTTCAAGATGGTCGAAGCGCTGCGCATTAAAGAAATCGATCAGATGATTGAGTCTTTGCAAAAAGAGGTGAAACGTCCCGAATTGCTAACAATCCAAGAACCTCTAGAAAAACCTCAAGCGCGGTTGGACGCAAAAGCTACTTTACATGCAGAAGAGAGCTCCCACGCAAAGGTTAAAGAAGAGGAAAATTTGCAAGAAGAGCTTGCTTTTGAAGAGAAAACTAGCCAAGTAGAATTTGTAGAAGAGGAGAATGCTTTATGGCAAGACGAGGCATTTGCTATAAATAATGCCTTACATGTAACGCTCACACCAGAGCATAATGCGGCTTTGGAACTTTATGAAACGCTTGTTTTGGCCATTGTGGATAGAAATCTTGAACTTGGCGAGTGCTTTACACACCATATCCGTTTTGTCTCCTTTGAAGGCGGAATTTTGACGTGGGAGAGTTGTGTGGATGAGGAGTGTAAAAAAGCACTTAGACATGGATTTAGCGTTATCAAACAGCTTGTGCGTGAGATCTTTGGTTTTGAAACAGTGATGAAAAATCTCCCCTGTGTAAAAGTGCAGGAACAAAGCCTCCCAAACTCCTCGGAACCTTTAGAGCCTTTAGAAGAGTATGCTCAAACCTCTTCGATGGTAGAAGAGAGCGAAGTGGGAACGGGAAGTTGTGTGAGTGATTGTGGTGGTGGTGACAGTTCTGTTAAAGAGTTTGATGGCGCTTCTATCTTAGAAGAACCAATGATTCAAAAAGCGATGGAGCTTTTTGAAGCGACAAAGATTACAGTGCAATCTAAAATTTAATTTACGCAGCCTCTTTGATTTTGTTGACAACGGATGTGAAGAGTTTTTCATCGAGTTGAAACTCTTCAATAAGATTGTTAGCTTCTTTGAGCGTTTCTTCTGTGATTTCTCCTTGAAAATTGACAACACTTTTTGCGACTTTAAGATATTGTGCAAGTGTTTTAGTCTCTTCATCAAGTGCATCTTGGGGATCATCAGCATAGCGTACAAGATGGACAAGATCAGAGTTGAAGTTCCAATTATAAAAGATAGTTGCAGCGACATCGTATGAACGGCTTCCGCAAAGATGGAGTTCGCTTTTTTCATACGAGTGGTTTTGGCTAAGGTCGGATTGAAATTCAGTGGAAAGATTGTTTTTGACCAAATACTGGCTGATAATAATCTTGCCTATCTCCACTAAAAATGAAGCAGGTGCAAGAAGGGCAAGTGCACTTCTATCCATTTTTGATATCCAAGAGTTGATAAACGCATTTTGCACTTGTGCTTTTTTGATATAACCACTGACGCTAATATTGTAGGGCTCTACATTAATAGGCACACATTTATTTGCTGCGATGTTGAGTGCAAAAGAGCGGATTGTATCTTTGCCATACAGTGCAACAGCTTGCGAAATATCTTTGATTTCTCTTGAAAATCCATACAGTGGAGAGTTTGCAATTTTTAAAATGTTTGCAACCATTAAAGGGTCGTTTTCAAGGGCTGTTGTCATATCTTTTATGGAACTTTCAGGGTCTGCATACACTTTTTCGATTTTTAAAATCGATTCTGGCAACATTGGAATCATCTCGATTTCATTTATTAATTCTTGCTTCATGGAAAATAACCTCGCGATATACTTAAAATATTTTAAAGTGAGTATACACCCAATTGCAACGATTGCAAGAGAACTCTATTACTTTCTCTAATAAATCACCTTATAGTGTTTCAAAATGACATAATAATGTTGTAAAATCACGGCATGAAAAAATTAAAAATTTTAATCACAAATGATGATGGGTATGAAGCAAACGGCCTGCGCGCTTTGATAGCTGCGCTCAAAGATATTGCAGAACTAACTATCGTGGCTCCTGCAACCGAAAAATCTGCATGCGCACACTCACTCACACTCACACGACCCTTGCGTTTTATTGGCATTGATGATGGATTTTATAAGCTTGATGATGGAACTCCCGCGGATTGTATTTACCTAGCTTTAAACTCTTTGTTTGAGATGGGCAAGCCCGATCTTGTCATTAGCGGCATTAACCGCGGAAGCAATATGGGCGAGGATATCACTTACTCTGGAACCTGTGCGGGAGCGATGGAAGCGGTGTTACATGATGTTCCTGCCATTGCGATCTCTCAAGTTGTTGATTTTGCTGTGTCAAACAACGACTACACTCTTGCGGCAAAAACGATTCGCGAGTTGGTTCTAAAAATAGCAGCAAATAACTTTCCCTTGCCTCACAGAGAGTTTTTAAATATCAATATCCCCTCAGGTGTGCATGAAGCAAAAATGGTTGTCACGTATGCGGGATACCGATTTTATGCTAATGATGCACATCTGCACCGTAACCCAAGAGGCGAAGAGTATTTTTGGCTTGGTTTGCATCCGCTTGCTTTTAAAGCGAGAGAGCAAAGAGAGGGACTATGCGATTATGATGCCATCGAGCAGGGGCATATCTCGCTCACTCCCGTCCATCTCGATTTGAGTGCGTATCACTCGATGAAAATGGTGCAAGAATGGCTTTGAAAACGCAGCGCTGTGAGATGCTCTTGGGCGAGGGATTTGCAAAGATTCAAGATGCAAAAATCTTACTTTTGGGTGTTGGCGGTGTTGGAAGTGTTTGCTTGGATTGTCTCGTTCGCACGGGTATTACAGATATTACCATTGTCGATTGTGACACCTACGATGCAACAAACCAAAACCGCCAGATGTGGTCAGAACTTCATCTTGGCGAGTCAAAAGTTGAGGCATTAAAACAGCACTATCCAAGTGTAAAAGCCTATCATGCGAGGGTTGATAAGGAGTGGATCGATAGCTTTGATTTTGATGCGTATGACTTAGTCTTGGATGCCATCGATGATATTGGTGCGAAGCTGTATTTGGCGCAAAAAACCTATAAAAAGCTTATTTCCGCTGTAGGCTCGGCAAAAAGGCTTGATCCTACAAAGATAGAAGTTGCAACGATTTGGAAAACGCATGGAGACAGATTTGGTGCAAAGATACGCTATGAACTCAAAAAAAGAAAGTTTGATAAAAACTATACAGTAATCTTCTCAAGTGAGCCCGCACGGATCAAAGAGAAGGGAAGTTTTATGGCTGTGACGGGAGCTTTTGGTTTTGCCATGTGTTCGCAAGCGGTTTTAAAACTTACAGGAAATAAATAGTGGATATCGCAACATTAGAAAAGCTCGGTGCCTCAAGTTGGTGCGAGGGAATTATCGGTGATGGCTGTGGCGGAGGCAGAATTTTCTTTACATGTAAGGATGCTGTAAAAACCTACGATCCATTCACAAAAGAGGTGATGACACTTGTTTTACATCTAGAATCACCACAAAATATCTCTAAAAAAGGGTGCCAAATTTTCTTTACATGTAAGCAAAAAAAGATGGGTTTTGACCTTTCAAAAATGCAGCTTTTTTTGACTAGGGATTTACCAAACTCGTGATACTACAGATTCCATTGCTCGTTTGGAGCATCTGCTCAAAACTTTTTTGCTCCATAGGTTTTGAACAGTAATACCCTTGCATGTAAGTCGCTTTTCTGTCATTGACAAAACGATATTGCTCGAGTGTTTCAACTCCCTCGATGATAACCTCAAGATTAAAGTTCTCTGCGATGGTGATGATGGTGCTGATAAGCTCTTGATTATCAATCTCTTGGGTGAAAGATTTGTCTATTTTGAGTGTTGTAAATGGGAGTTTTTTCAGGTATGAAAGCGAAGAATATCCCGTTCCAAAGTCATCAATAGAGAGTTTGATGCCCATCTCTCGAAGTGCTTGCATCTTGTGACTTACCAAATTGATATCTTTGGCAATAATCGATTCTGTAAGTTCAAGTTCAAGAACGTGCGGGTCTATTGCGTAGCGTTCAATGGTATTGCGAACCAAATTTAAAAAGTTGTAGCTGTTAAATTGATTGACACTGACATTGACTGCGATTCTGTTTAGTGTTGTTATATGGGGAAACTGTTTTTGCCACGCTACAAACTGTTCTACGGCCGTTTGTAAAACCCATTCCCCAATACCAATAATAAGCCCGCTCTCTTCGGCGATGGGAATAAATTCGTCTGGAAAAACCTCACCTAATCGAGGGTTTTTCCATCGCAGTAGTGCTTCGCCACCAACAACAAAAGAGCTTGCAAACTCAATGATGGGTTGGTAATGGAGGGTGAATTCATGATTTTCTATGGCATTGCGCAGTTCATTTTCAATCTCTAAACGTCTTTTGACCCAAAGATCCATTTTCTCTTGATAAAATCTGCTTGTATTTCTTCCCTCTTTTTTCGCTTGATACATCGCAATATCAGCGTGTTTGAGCAGGTCATCTGCGCTCTCGTTGTTATCTGAAATAAGTGTGATACCAATACTTGAAGAGATATTTAAAGTGTACCCTTCAATCGTGAAAGGCTTTTCTAGTATTTCGTGAATTTTTTGTGCAACATGTTCCGCTTTTGTAGCGGCGATATTTTCATCTTCTGTTAAATCTGGAAGTAAAACAATAAACTCATCACCGCCAATCCGTGCAACGGTATCTTCGAGACGAATCGCTGTTTTGAGTCGTAAAGCAGTTTCAATCAAGAGTTTGTCTCCAATATCGTGTCCAAGAGAATCATTGATATTTTTAAAGTGGTCGAGATCTAAAAAGAGAATTCCAAAAATTTGCTGGTGTCTTTGAAAACGGACAATCTCTTTGTCAATATCGCGTAAGAGGCTTGTTCTGTTTGGAATATCTGTGAGTGCATCAAAATTTGCTTGGTGTTCAACGGTTTGCTGGGTGTTGATTCTTTGTGTGATATCTGCGACAATGCCAACCGCACCAATAATATTATTTTTTTTATCTCTGAGTGCAGAAGTGCTCATGGTTATCCAAAGATTTTTTTGGATATAAACGGTTTTATAGGCACCCTCATAAAATCCGCAAAGCCCATCAAGTGGTGCTTTGAGCGCTGGAAGTAGTCGTTGATCGGGTAGATTGTTGAGATTGAGTCCTAGAAGAAACTCTCGAGGCGCTTCAAGGAAATTTACAAATTCTGGATTTATTTCTTGTATCACTAGCTCTTGATTGTAAAAAAATACCCCAATCGGAACGCTTTGAAAAATTGTTTCAAATTTTTGTTCTGATTCTAAGAGTTCTTCAGTTTTTTGTTCATACATAAGGCGTGTTTTAATGGCATTGACATAGTTTTTGTTGAATTTATTTGCCACAATAAGCAAGAGTGCCAAATAAAGCGTAACAAGCAAAGCAATACTATTGTGCAATGGCGTTGCTTGTAAAAGGAGTTCTGCTATCAAAGGTAAGAGTGAAACAACTAAAAAAAGTTGGATATTGCTACGGATTTGAGAAAGACTGCTAATACTTCCCGCACTTAGACCAGCTAAGATAACAATAATTACCATTTGGTACATGTAGTCTTGTGGAATAAAAAAAAGAACAGGGGTTATGCCCCAGCTTATGGCAGATAAAAGGATACCAATACCCAAAAGTTGTTGCCATCTTAGGGTGGCAAGCGCAGGTTTGTCCCTTTTGTATTTGATGAGTGTATAGATTCTAAAAGCAGAAATGAGTAAAATCGCACCCGCCCAAAGAGAGAGTTTCGTGTTGTCTGTATGGTTGTAAAAGATATAAAAAAAGACTGTAGTATTGACTAAAACACCAATAAGCGAAAGTTTTAAAGCAGAGTAAGCTTCATCGAGTAGTTTTGATTTATACAAAAATTTTTCCTAAGGTTAAACTACTCTCAGTATAACGAAACTTGCTTTAATTTTTTGATATAATCCTTCAAACAAAATTCAATAGCTTCAATAAAAGAGAAAATATGAAAAACCAAGAACCGATGACAAAATATGGCTATGAGAAACTGCAAGCGGAGATGACCTATTTAAAAATGGTTGAGCGTCCGCAAACAGTAAAAGATATAGAAGAGGCGCTAGAGCATGGAGATCTCAAAGAAAATGCAGAATACCACGCATCTAAAGAGAAGCAAAGACTCATCGATGGCAGAATGATTGAACTCTCAGAACTTATCTCAAATGCACAGATTGTAGATCCAAGTATCTTAGAACACGCAAAAGTAAGTTTTGGTTCCACTGTCGTGCTTAGCGATATGGATAGCGGTGAAGAGAAAAAATACACCATAGTTGGCGGATGCGAGAGCAATCCAGATATAGGCTTAATCTCTTTTAACTCTCCTTTGGCAAAACAGCTTTTAGGTAGAGAAGAGGGCGATGATGTCAAAGTGAGACTTCCAAATGGGATGAAAGAGTTTGAGATTCAAAGCATCACATATGAGGAGATTGTCTTTGAATGTCACTAATGTTGCCATCATTGGCGCAAGCGGATATACAGGCCTAGAACTTTTAAAAATCCTTATTGGCCATCCAAATTTTCGCATTACGTATGTTGCAAACAGTGAGGGGAGTATGCAGCTTAAAGATCTACACCCTTCGCTTGCGGGTGTGTATGAGTGTGCTGTTGAAAAAGCAGATATCGACGTCATAGTAAGCAAAAGCGAACTTGTATTTTTAGCACTTCCACATAAAACGGCGATGGCTTATGTAAAACCTTTATTGCATCAAGGGCTCAAAGTGGTTGATCTCTCAGCAGATTATCGTCTTGGCCTTGATGTCTATGAAAAACATTATTGCCAACATACAGATAAAGAAAATCTACTCCATGCGGTCTATGGCTTGCCTGAACTTTTTAGAAAGCAGATAAAAGAAGCGCGCCTTATCGCAAATCCAGGATGCTATCCTACTTGCACGATTTTAGGGGCTTTGCCCTTTATGCCTTACAAAAAAGAGCATTCTGCTTTTATTGTCGATGCAAAAAGCGGTGTAAGCGGCGCAGGGAAAAAACTCAGTGATGTGACCCATTTTGTAAATGTCAATGACAACTTTTTTGCTTACAATCCTCTCGCGCATCGCCATGCTCCTGAAATTGCTGAAAAACTTGGTATTGATTTTGAAGATGTGAGTTTTGTACCGCATTTGGTTCCAGCAACACGGGGGATGCTCTCTTCTATTTACATGCAAGTCAATGGAGATTTTGATCCTATTGCTATTTTAAAAGAGCACTATAAAGATGAAAAGTTTATCCGTATTCGAGAAACGCCTGTAGAGATGAAAAGTGTTGCAGGAACCCATTTTTGCGATATTTTTGCTAAAAAAAATGGCAATACACTTTTTATCTCCTCGGCAATCGATAACCTTCTAAAAGGTGCATCCTCAGCAGCTGTGGCAAATGCAAACTTGATGATGGGATATGATGAACATACCGCTTTGCCAACAATTGCGTATGTCCCCTAGTTTTGAGATAAAAGAGGGTGCATTTATCATCGCAGATGCACACTATTGCGCGCATCGTCCAGAGTTAAAAAGTTTTTTGCAAAAGATAGCGTCAGGATTTTTGCAGCCTACGCAACTTCTATTGATGGGTGATATTTTCGATACACTCTTTGGCCCCATTCCTTACACTTTAGAAGCCAATAAAGAGATGATTGCACTTCTCAATGCTATTGCCCAAAAGATAGAAGTGATTTATCTTGAGGGAAATCATGATTTTTGTTTAGAGGGCATTTTTCAAAATATCAAAGTCTATCCACTTACCGCCCAACCGCTTACATGTAACTATAAAAATAAAACGATTTACCTCGCTCATGGCGACCATAGTGAAAAGCTAGGATACAAAATATATACAGCTTGGATACGAAACCGTTTTGTTCTCATTTTTTTAAAATATTTAGATCTACTTGGAAACCATTTTATATTAAAAAAACTTGACAACTATCTTCAAAAAAAAGAGGATTGTAACCATTTTAAAACCTTTAAAGCGTACATTGCTGCGCGATTAAAAAAAAGATTTTCTCACAGTTGTGATTATTTTATAGAGGGACATTTTCATCAAAATAGAAGCTTTAGAGTGGATGATTTTATCTATATTAATCTCGCCGCTTTTGCTTGTAATCAAAGATACTTTATTGTACAATCATCGCAAGAAGAACTATTATTAGAGGCTAGAACCTCTTTGGAGCAGGGTGAATGAGAGAAGATTCAACATTAAAAGTTGGCAGCAATGAAATGGAACTTGTTGATTTTCGCATCTTTAAACAAGAAGATGAAGAAGTTTACGAGGGCATTTATGGTGTCAATGTCGCAAAAGTAAGAGAGATAATCCGCGTTCCATCTCTAACAGAACTACCAGGTGTGCCAAAGTTTATCGAAGGGATTTTTGATCTTCGAGGTGTTGTTATCCCTGTTGTCAATCTGGCAAGCTGGATGGGTGTCACTATTCCTGAGGGAGCCGAGAAAAATGCACGCGTTATTATCGCTGAGTTTAACAATGTTCTCATCGGATTTATTGTCCATGAAGCAAGAAGGATTCGCCGTATTAACTGGAAAGATATTGAACCAGCTTCTTTTGTCGCAAGTTCAGATGGATTTGATGGCAGTAAGATAACAGGTGTCACACGCATTGAAGGAGACGCTGTTTTGCTAATCCTTGATTTAGAAGCGGTTGTGCAAGATTTAGGACTTTACAAACCAAACACGGGTGATATTCCTCAAGAATTAGATCAGTTTGAAGGGCTTGTGCTTATCCTTGACGACAGCTCTACGGCTAGAAAAATTGTCAAAGAGGCCTTGATGAAGATAGGTTTTGATGTTGTCGAAGCAAGTGATGGACGCGATGGTCTTGAAAAACTTGAAGATATTTATGCCATGTATGAAGAGGGAATTTCTAACCATTTAAAATTGATTATTTCTGATGTTGAGATGCCTTTGATGGATGGTTTTCACTTTGCAGCAAATGTAAAAGAGGATGTAAGATTTAAAGATATTCCCATAGTTTTCAACTCATCCATTAGCGACCATTTTAGTGAAATGCGTGGAATAGATGCTGGCGCTGAGGGTTATTTAGTTAAGTTTGATGCTTCTTCATTTTATGCAGAAGTCGCACGGGTTGTTCGTGCACATATGAAGTAGGAGAGTAGTTTATGGATGAATTTCAAGAGATATTACAAGATTTTTTAATTGAATCTTTCGAGCTTTTAGAGCAACTTGACCAAGATCTTGTTGAGTTAGAGACAAATCCGCAGGATTTAGAACTTTTAAATCGTATTTTTCGTGTTGCGCATACAGTAAAAGGGGCTTCTTCATTTTTAAATTTTGATGTTCTTACGCATTTAACGCACCACATGGAAGATATTTTAAATAAAGCAAGACATGGTGATCTGCTACTTACTCCAGATGTAATGGATGTTGTTTTAGAGTCTATTGACTTAATGAAAGAGCTTCTCAATACGATTCGTGATACGGGTGTGGATGCGGGTGTTGATGTTTCTGCATGTGTTATGCGACTTGATGCAAAATCAAACGGCAAGGATGCGCCTGCGCAAGCAAATATCCAAGAGATTGTCGTAGAGCCAGAATTTATACAAGAAGATGAAGAAGAGGAAATTTCTGATTCAAGTGAAGAGCCAGACTATGACAATATGAGTGATGCCGAGGTTGAAGCGGAGATAGAGCGACTTCTTGCGCAAAGACAAGAAGAGGATCAAAAAAAGAGAAAAGCAAAACAAGATTCAGGTGTTGCTGTCCCACAAATTCCTAATGCACACGATGAAGAGGCACCAAAAACAGCGCCTACATCCAGTGCAAATGTTGTTGCTACAAAACCAAAACCAATGCCAAAAAGAGCCTCGGATGAGTCTTTTGAAGATGTAAAGGCAGCCGCTCCTGCAAAAGCAAATGCGACAACTGTTGAGCAGACTATCCGTGTTGATGTCAAAAGACTTGATCACTTGATGAACCTTATCGGAGAGCTTGTTCTTGCAAAAAATAGACTTATTAAAATCAATGTCGATGTTGAAGAGCGCTACGAGGGAGAGGAATTTTTAGAAGAGCTCAATCAAGTTGTTTCTATCGTTTCGCTTGTCACAACAGATTTGCAGATTGCAGTTATGAAAACGAGAATGTTGCCTATTGGAAAAGTGTTTAATAAATTCCCTCGTATGATTCGTGACCTTTCTCGAGAGCTCAATAAAAAGATTGATTTAGAGATTTATGGTGAAGAAACTGAGCTTGATAAATCGATTGTTGAAGAGATAGGCGATCCGCTTGTTCATATTATCCGTAACTCCTGCGATCACGGTATCGAAGTGATGGCAGATCGCCTCGCCCAAGGAAAACCAGAAACGGGTAAAATAATCTTAAAAGCTTACAATGAGGGTAACCATATTGTCGTGCAGATTGATGATGATGGAAAAGGGCTTGATCCTGAGATGCTGAAAAACAAATCCCTTGAAAAAGGTGTTATTACAGAAAAAGAAGCTGATTCTATGACAGATAAGGAAGCATACGCTCTTATCTTTAGACCAGGTTTTTCAACAGCAGCACAAGTAACAAGCGTTTCTGGACGCGGCGTTGGAATGGATGTTGTAAAAACAAATATCGAAAAGCTTAATGGAATTATTGATATTGATAGTGGTGTGGGTCGTGGGACTTCGATTAAATTGAAAATTCCATTGACATTAGCGATTATTCAAGCGCTTCTTGTGGGTGTACAAGAGGAATATTATGCGATTCCGCTTGCATCTGTTTTAGAAACTGTGCGTATTTCAAAAGATGAAATTTATACCGTAGATAACCGTTCTGTTATGAGACTGAGAAATGATGTCCTTTCTCTTGTGCATATTGGTGATATTTTTGAAGTTGAGCGCATCATTGATGCCGCAGAACATGCGTATGTGGTTGTGCTTGGGCTTGCAGAGAGCAAACTTGGCTTGATTGTAGATTCTCTCGTTGGGCAAGAGGAGATTGTTATTAAATCTCTTGGAGAGTATCTCAAAGGGATGGAAGGGATTGCTGGAGCAACTATCCGTGGAGATGGTGGCGTAACCTTAATTGTGGATGTTGCAGCACTTATGCAGATGGCAAAAGGCGTGAAAGCAAAACCGATGATTGAGTCAAATGCAGCAACTGTTTTGAAAGAAAAAACAAAAGCAAGTGATTACAATGTTATGATTGTGGATGACTCAAAAACAGATAGGGTTATCATGAGAAAATCTTTAGAGAGCATGGGAATCACGCTCACAGAAGCTGCCGACGGTCAAGAAGCACTCAATATTCTCAAACAGGGTGATATCAATTTTGATGCGATGCTTATCGATATTGAGATGCCAAGAATGGATGGTTACACCTTAGCCGGCGAAATCAAAAAATATAATAAATATAAAAACCTTCCACTCATAGCCGTGACATCACGTTCAAGTAAGTCTGATCGTATGCGTGGTGTTGAATCTGGAATGGTCGAATATATCACAAAACCATATTCATCTGACTATCTAGCAAGTGTGGTACAAAGAAATATCAAGTTTAAAGCGGAGTTGGCATAATGAGTGATAAACTAAAAAGTATAATTAATAAACAAAGTGAGCAACAAAATCGTGGTGTTGTAAGTCAGCTTGAAGACGCGGTGCAGTTAGTTGGATTTATCATAGGTGATGAAGAGTACAGTGTGCCTATTTTAAATATTCAGGAGATTATTAAACCTATTTCATGGACGAGAGTTCCCCAAACGCCTCCATACGTTTTAGGTGTTTTCAACCTTCGTGGTTCGGTTATTCCCTTGATCGATCTTCGTTTGAAATTTGGTTTACAAACAAAAAAACATAGCGATGAAACACGTTTTATCGTGATGAAAGATGGCAACGAGGTTGCAGGTTTTGTGATTGATCGCTTAACAGAAGCACTTCGTATTAGAAAATCCGATATTGGACCAGCGCCCGATACGATGCAAGAGGATGAAACGATGATTGACGGTGTTGGAAAACAATCTGATAGAATTATTACGATTTTAAAAGTCAATAAACTTCTTGAGAGAGATTTTTAAAAACATTTCTATGTCTCAAATACTCTCTTGTAAATCCTCTTTATCTTCAAACCAGCTAGAATTTTCTTTAGCTGGTACACTCAATCTCACTTCTCTTGTCTCTTTTCAAAATGAGATAGAAAAAAATTGTATAAATACAAAGTCTGTGCATCTCAATTTAGATGCCCTAGTCTCCATTGACACCGCTTCGGCGCTTTATATCAATAGTCTCAAACAAAAATTACATGATAAAAATATCGATTTTTCGCTTACATGTAAGGATGAAAAACTCTTAAAGAACCTAAATAGCTACCATGTAAGGCATCTCGACCTAGAAAAACTAGTGTATAAAGAACCCTCTTTTTTGTATAAATTAGGTGAAAACTTTATCCTTCGAATGAAAAAATTTACTGAGTTTGTTCATTTTTTTGGGCAGATTGCTTATAGTTTTTTTTATCTTCTCAAACATCCAACCTCATTTCGCTATAAAGAGGTTATTTTCGAAATCAATGAAAATGCTATCAAAGCCTTCGCTATTGTTGCAATCACAAGCTTTTTAGTGGGTGTTGTTATGGCGTATCAATCCTCTGTACAACTCAAAATTTATGGTGCAAATATTTTTATTGTTGATATGCTTGGAATCTCCATTTTTCGTGAACTCGCTCCACTGCTTACAGCCATCGTCATAGCGGGGCGTAGCGGCTCCTCTTTTACGGCGCAAATCGGTGCTATGAAGATTACAGAGGAGCTTGATGCGATGCATACGATGGGATTTGACCCATTGCGCTTTTTGGTACTTCCTCGCATTATTGCACTGATGTTGATGATGCCTTTACTTATTTTTGTTTCAGATATTGCTGGAATTCTTGGTGGGATGTTGATTGCAAAGCTTGATCTTGGCATCTCGGTATCGCTCTTTTTAGATCGGTTAAATGAAGTAGTTGCTGCAAAACATTTTTTTGTAGGCATCGCAAAGGGACCATTTTTTGCATTTTTAATCGCCTCGATTGGAATCTTTAGAGGTTTGATGGTCAAAGATGATACACAAAGTATCGGCACAAATACAACAAAAAGTGTTGTTGAAGCAATCTTTGCTGTTATCGTTTGCGATGCCGTATTTTCTATCATTTTTACAAATTTAGGGATTTAGATGAAAAAAGTGATAGAAGTACAAGGGCTCTACACCCAATTTGGTAAAAAAATCGTCCATGCAGGGCTCAATTTTCACATAAACGAGGGTGAAATCTATGGCATTTTAGGTCCCAGCGGATGCGGAAAAAGTACCGTTTTGCGAGAGATGGTGATGCTTCAAGCATTTACGCAAGGCTCCATCACTATTTTAGGGCATGATATTGCGAGTATTTCGTATGATGATGCGCAAGAGCTTCGAAAAAATTGGGGTGTCTTGTTTCAAGGCGGAGCTCTTTTTTCCTCTTTGACACTCTATGAAAATATCGCACTTCCACTGATGGAATACACTAAATTGGATAAAAATCTTATCGCAGAAATCGTGGCATATAAGATCGATATTGTAGGTTTAAAACCCCAAGATGCGCTTCTTTACCCTTCACAAATCAGTGGAGGCATGAAGAAAAAAGCGGCTCTCGCACGCGCTTTAGCACTTGATCCAAAATTGCTCTTTTTAGATGAGCCAACATCAGGGCTTGATCCCATCTCAGCTCGAGAGTTTGATCGTCTTATCTTAAAGCTCAGAGCGCTTTTGGGTTTAAGCGTTGTGATGGTTTCCCATGATCTCAAATCGATTTATGATACACTTGACCGCGCGGCAGTGATTGACAATAAAATCATCACAGCTGAGGGAAAAATCAATGAGATTATTTCCATGGATAACCCTTTTATACAAACATTTTTTAAGGCAGAGATATGAACAATAAAGTTAATTACACCTTTGTAGGTTCTGTAGTGTTGGCTATTTTGGTGGCGATGATTTTTGCAATCTATTGGTTGATGAAACCCTCCGATGAAAGCAAACAAAAAAACTACTTAATCTACTTCAATGAGTCCGTTTCGGGGCTCAATATGAACTCGCCTGTCAAATATAGAGGTGTGAATGTTGGAAAAGTTGAGGCGATTCACATCAGCTCTAAAAATACGCAAGAGATTGAAGTTTTAGTCTCCATTATTGCCACAACTCCAGTAAAACAATCCACAGTTGCCACACTCAATGCGCAGGGGATTACGGGGCTTGTCTTCATTGATCTCTCTCTTGGAGATCAAAACTCCGCCGATCTTGTGCAAGGAGTCGAAGATAAATATCCAGTGATTCGCTCAAAACCCTCACTCTTTCAGCGGTTTGAAAACTCCGTTGGCAGTATGACCGAAAAGCTCTCCGGTACGCTTGATGGAACTGCGGCACTTTTAAAAGCGGAAAATCAAAAAAGCATTACGATGTCGCTTCAAGAATCCCAACTCTTTATGGCTAAACTCAACCGCTTGTTGGATGAACAAAGTATTGCGCACATGCATAGCACCGTTGCTCATCTCGATAGTATTACAACGAAGATGGATACGCAGATGATGCCAAAAATGGATCAGTTGATGGATAAAAGTGGACAGTTTACGCAGAGTGTGTCAGCATCGATGGCTTCGGTGGCAGGGAGTTATCAGGTGATTCAGGGCTCGATGGCGGAGTTTCATCGAGCCATTCATGATGGAGAGTTTAATCTCAAAGATATTTCAAAAGGAACTTTAAACAATCTCAATGGTTCTTTGAGCTCTTTGCAAGATGTGATGTTCCAACTTGAGAGTATCTTGAAAAAATATGAGGATAGTCCAAACGATATGCTCTTTAAAAAACAGGAGATCAAAAAAGGTCCAGGAGAAAAATGATGAAAAAGTTACTTTTTTTTACTTTAATTTTACTGTTTGCATCTGGCTGCTCTTTGCAGACAAAAGTTGGAGCACATACACAATACAGACTCAAAACGCCACCACAGCAAGAGAGTTTTGTGGCTACAAAGTGTAAGGATGATGTTTTGGTCCTTAAAAATATTATCAATTATGATCCACTCACATCGCGTTCCATCACGTATCAAGTGGGTGACTTAAAGCTTGCTTCTTATGCTGATTCAAATTGGGAATCACCGCTTTTTAAAACACTCGATGCCGTACTACTCTCCAATATAAGAGAAACAAAAATATTTAAAGATGCGATTGCTTCACGTTCATCTGCCAAGGCGGATTTTATTTTAGAGTATAGCGTGGGTGAGTTTATCCAGCATTTTAGCGAGGATATGAATAGCTCTTATGCCCTAGTCAATTTCCATGTCGCACTTCTTGATGTTACAAGTTCAAAACTTCTTTATGCAAGCACAATAGAGAAAAAAATTCCATCGCAAACCCTTGATGCACAAGGCGGCGTTACCGCTTTGCAAGAAGCACTCGGCGCAGTGATGGAAGAGACAAATATCTGGCTGCATACGCAGTGCCAAAAAGGGCTTTAAAGATGGACGAGCAAAGCTATAAAGCTCGCAGAACTACGTACATGCAGAGGATGAAAAAAAGAAGTGTTGCACTCTTTTTTAGTGCCACACAAAAAACCCGTTCAAATGATACGGAGTTTCCGTATAGACAAGATAGTGATTTTTATTATCTCACTGGTTTTAAGGAAGACAACTCCGTCTTGCTTTTAGTGAAGGAAAAAAAATCAACCAAAGAGATTTTATTTGTCCAAAAAAAAGATCCTACTTTAGAGCTTTGGACTGGCAAAAGGCTTGGAAAAAAAGAGGCACAAAAAAGGTTTTTAGTAGATAAAATCTTTTTGACACAACGCTTACATGTAACGCTTAAAAAGTTGTTTCGTGATAAAAAAAGAGTCTATTTGGATCTCTCTTGTGAAGAGAAAAATTGCTTACATGTAGCGTTTTCTTTTGCTATGAACGAGTTGATTTCACAAAAATTAGAGCGCTTGGACGTAAGAGATATTTCGCGAAAAATGCGTGCCATCAAAACACCACAAGAGATAGCCCTGATTAAAAAAGCACTCTCTATCACCAAAGAGGCGCATCATAAAGTGATGGCGATGCAAAAGAGCGGCAAAATGGAGTATGAACTTCAAGCTGAGTTTGAATATCTCTTTAAGAAAAATGGCGCTTATAGTGATGCATATACAACCATCATCGCAGGTGGCAACAATGGCAATACACTCCATTACATACAAAACGATCAAATGCTTCAAGATGGCCAGCTTATCTTAATCGATGCAGGATGCGAATATGCGATGTATGCCAGCGATATTACACGCACGATTCCTGTAAATGGAGTGTTTAGTGATACACAAAAAGAGGTTTATGAACTTGTGCTTCAAGCCGAGATGAAAGTCATTGAGGCTATGAAAGAGGGCGTTTTAAGAAGTGACTTACAGAGGATGGCGCGAGAGATTTTATGCCAAGGCATGGTGCGCTTGGGTATTTTAGAAGGAGATGTCACAACCCTGCTTAATGAGGAAAAAGATAAAAAATATTTTCCTCATGGCATAGGGCATTGGATGGGGCTTGATGTGCACGATCCTTGTCCATATAAAGACAAAAAAGGCAAAGAGCTCCCTTTAAAATCGGGAATGGTGATGACGATAGAACCAGGCTTGTATTTGCCACTTGACGATGCAAGCGTACCCCAAAAATATCGAGGAATCGCCGTGCGCATCGAGGATAATATTTTAGTAACAAAAGAGGGATATGAAAACCTCTCCTATGCTATTGCTAAAAGTGTCGAAGCAATCGAAGCTCTCTACTCGTACACATAACTCCAGCCGGTGAGAGCGTTTGTTGTTACCTCAAGAAATGAGTCAGATGCTGCTAAAAAATCGATTACATGTAAGGGTACAGAGGGGATAGAAATCTGATCTTCTCTTTTGACTAAAAGGAGCGGCATTGGTGTTTCTTGTGTTGTACTTGCAAAGCCAACAGGCATAATCTGACTCATGACCTCATCTGAAGCAGTGATACTATAATCATGGCAAAATTTATCAAAAATCATGGCTTTTATTTCTTGGGAAAAATGCTCTTGAGTGTTTAAAAATATGCTTACATGTAAGGGAGTTTTTGAAAAATGCTCAGGCGCTGGAGTGGCCATAATGATATATTCTACACCCTCAAGAAGCGACTCAATCGCTTTGATTTCGAGATAATGCTCTGTTTTTATTGCGTGATGTTGTTGCATAAAACACTCCTTATAAAAGTGATTTTACAACATTTTTAACGCCTTGGTGCACGTTATAGTTGGCGATTGGAAAATCAAGATTTTCATACTGCATATTGACATTATATTTGGCAAGATACCCCGCTAAAGTGCTTATATCGATAGGTTTATACTGTGCGCATTGCTCTTTTTTAAGAGCCGTTCGTTGCAGTGTTTGGCTTTCATTTGATTTTTGGATTGTAAAAAGAAGTGTTTTGAGACTTACAAAATCCATCCACTCTAAAAAAAGTTCAGGAGTCAGATTTTCTTTAAAATTTCCTTGGGGATCGAAAAGCAGATTTTGATCTCGCAGGGGCACCAAAATAGAGAGTGCAGCCTCTGAAAAAGGAATTACTTTATCAAGCCAAAAAGGGGATTCGTTTCTTGTTTTGAGTGTGATATCAAGTGCGGTTGCAATATCATCAGCCGATTTTTTACTAAAAAGTTCCAATGTTGCTGGATTCATGTAGTTTTGCCTTATTTTTTTGCATAAATATAGCATATTGTGTAAAATTTAATCATAAAAAAATTGCTTATAGGGAATAATAAAGTTAAAATTTGCGATTAGACCAATTTTTATTTTTGCAAGGAGAAGAGGAATGAAAAAAATAGAGGCGATTATCAAGCCATTTAAGCTTGAAGATGTAAAAGATGCACTAGCAGATATCGGAATTACGGGTATGACAGTGAGTGAAGTAAAAGGGTATGGCCGTCAAAAAGGGCATAGTGAGTTGTACCGCGGTGCTGAATATGTTGTGGATTTTATCCCTAAAGTTAAAATGGAGATGATTGTCGCAACTGAGCAGGTCGATACCGTTGTCAATACAATCGTTGAAGCAGCGCGCACTGGCAAAATTGGTGATGGAAAAATATTTGTAAGTGATATCGATAAAATCATTCGTATTCGTACTGGCGAAACAGACAACGAGGCTATATAAGTGGTGGCTGAGCTGGATTTTAAATATATCATAGATACATTTTTTATGCTTTTTTCGATGGTGCTCATTATCTTTATGGTACCAGGTTTTGCGATGCTTGAAGCGGGACTTGTGCGAACAAAAAATGTCACCGCAGTTTTAACAACCAATGTTATGATTTACGCAGTGGCCTCAAGCGCTTTTTTGCTTGTTGGCTATCAACTTGCATTTGGAACATGGGAGAAGCTAGAGTATAGCATGTGGGCCGCATTTTTGTTTCAAATGGCTTTTGTCGGCAAAACCATTAATATTATGAGTGGCGGTGTGAGTGAGCGTGTACGGATGATTCCGCTCGCTATTTTTGCTCTTGTGATGGGTGGGGCGATCTATCCGCTCATTGTAAATATCAGTTGGGGAGCAAACTTTTTAAAAGGGACATTTTTGGAGCTGCACATGTTTGATCTCGCAGGTTCAACGGTGATTCACTCAACGGGCGGTTGGGCGCTTTTAGCGGCGATTCTTATTATCGGCTCTCGTCGAGGCAGATACAAAAAAAATATGATTCAGGTGATTCCTGCTTCAAATATCCCTCTTGTTGTGCTTGGCGGATTATTGCTTTGGATTGGTTGGTTTGGGTTTAACGGCGGTTCTGTCGGTTCTATCTCAAGCAAAGAGATGGCAGACAGTGTGGCTTTGACAATCCTCAACACAAACACCGCAGGTTTGGCTGGCGCTATTGTTGCGGGTATTATCATGTATGTCAGATACAAACTCTTTGATATTACGATGATTTTAAATGGCGCACTTGGCGGGCTTGTGGCTATCACTGCTGGGGCAAACCTTTATGACATTCATACGCCGTTGCTTATCGGTGCAATCGCTGGAGCTTTGGTCGTTTTTGCGATTCCGCTTTTTGACAAACTCCATCTCGATGATCCAGTCGGTGCGCTTTCAGTGCACTTGGTTAATGGTATCTGGGGAACAGTAGCTGTCGGAATCTTTGTCGAAAAAATCGCTTTAGTAGATCAACTCAAAGGCGTCGCAGTGGTCGGGATGTTTGCTTTTAGTGCTTCTTATATTGTGCTTTATAGTATCAATAAACTTGTGGTATTTCGTGCACAAGAGGATATGCAACTTCAAGGAATGGACGTTATTGAATGCGGTGTGGAAGCGTATCCAGAGTTTAAACGCGCTATTTAATAGGCTTTAACAGATGTGTAACAATTGCTACGGTATCATTGCAAGATGAACCGCCGTAGCTCTTTTTTTATCTCTTTCTTTATTCATTTCCTTTTTTTACTTCTTGTTTTTGCGCTCTATTTTTCCATAACACCTTCGAAAAAAGAGCCAACAAGAGTGCCTATGAAGCTTTCACAATGTGTGGTTTGTAGCTGTACATGTAACGCAAAAACCCCTAGCAAAGAAGAGCCAAAAAGTGTAAAAAACGAGGATAAACCAAGCCAGCAGAAGCGCCAAGAGGAACCAAAACTCCCACAAGAACAAAAAACAGATTCGGTGCCACAAAAAGTTTTTACTCCAGTGGTAGAGGTAAAAAGTTTGAAAGAATCTCCTCAAGAACTTCCAAAAGAAGCTCCAAAAGAGCAGCGCATAAGCACGCAAAACACCTTCCAAAAGCCTTTGCCCGTGGAGATAAAAACTCCCACGCCAAAAGTGCAAGCTCCAAAAGCGAATGGGCAGGAGTATATGCAAACCAACCTTTCCGCGATTATCGCGATGCTTCATGAGAACTTTTATTATCCACTGAGTGCGAGAAAAAGAGGGATTCAAGGAGAAGTTGTGGTAAAATTTACGCTTTGTAAAAACAAAGAGATTAAAGATATCAAAATTTTGAAAAGCGCACCTGAGATTTTGAGTAAAGCAGCGATTAACACGATAGAAAGTTTAAGTGGAAAGCTTCCAGCTCCTGCAGAAGAGTTGGTGCTAGAGCTTCCTATCAATTATAAATTACATTAAGGACAGTCATGAAAAAAATTGTATTCATGCTTTTTTTTGCTCTCTCATTGTGGGCAAATGAAGCAAGCGAAGCGGCAAAAGAGCTAGGTTATATCAACTCTTACGCAGAGGGAATGGCAAAAGCGAAAAAAGAGCATAAAATGATGATGCTTGT
>JAVHOA010000023.1:19863-21283 GCA_036169815.1 Sulfurimonadaceae bacterium | reverse complement strand
ATAAGTAATTTATTAAAGGGTGTTTGGTTGAAAACTATTTTATTGGTTGCAAAAGCACAAGCTGTCCGAGAGGGTAGTCATACTGTCAAAACCCATCATATTCAGATTGCACTCAATAATGTTCGTATAGAAAATCCCAAGATTGAGATGTTTATCTACCGAGTTTTTCGTGCATCGTTTAAACTTCCACAAGCAAAATATACACAAGAGATGCTTTACAGCACACACTTAAAACAGACTTTAAAGTATGATAAACAAGTGAGTAAGGTTTTTACAGAGTTAAAAGAGAAAAACGCTCATTTAGATTTTATGAATATCTCTAAACTCAATACGCTTGAAGAGCTAGAATCAAGTTATCTCAATTTTGCAGACTCTTTATGCAGAACACTTCAGGGCGAGTATATCCAATCGATTTATCAAAAAGATTATATTTATGACCCAACCCAAGCTATAGAAGAGTTAGGGATTGATTATGCGCTTGTAGATGAGCTTATAGAGGATTATGTCGAGCAGATTATGTGCACAGATAATGAGTTTAGAGTTTGCCTCTCTAGAGTGTGGGAGCAGAAGTTTTTAGATGAAGAGATAAACTTTACATCCCTGCGTGATCTTGCACATAAAAATCTTGGAGTTGCCAAAAATCTTCGCGTCCAAAACGCAATATCACTGCTAAGTGAAATCAAGCAACAAGAAAATCTTGATAAAATTTCACAGTGTTTGGACCTTTTGCTTATCTCATCTATAAAACTTAAGCCAATAAAAGCATGTGAAGCGATGTTTGATACTATTGATGAACTCAAAAGTTTCCAGCGAATCTACTCTAAGAAAGAGAAAATTCTACAAAATATCCGAATTTAAGTATTGTTATTTATTTCTATTTTTGAGAGCGCGAGCGAGATCTGATGCTTGGACTTGCTTTGGTATGCGTATTTTCTCTTTTTCGTTTTGAACAGGCATCACAAGCGCGAGCAATACAAATATAAGTGCAAAAATCAAACCACCGAAAAGACTAATAAGCATTTTTAATTTAAAACTATCCATTCCTGATTCTACTAGATATTTGTTTAGGAGAGACTTATGGCATGAAAAGTATATAGGCTATGAAATTTTTTGTTTCTTTGTGAGTTGTTTGATTACTTGAAGATTTTGCATCACTCTTTTATAGTATGGCTGATTATTCACACCTCCATTATAACCGCTTATAGAGTGCATATAGTTTTCTCTTTTGTTTTGAAGTAGAACAAAATAGTGCGTTGCTATACGTGCTGAAAATCGAGTATCTTTGATAAGACGCTTGGCAATTTGTGCATCACTCAAAGAGAGAACCCAGTGAAGTTCTTTTACCTGTTTTGCTACATAGCGTGCTGTTGGAACTTGGATTTGCATAATGCCAAATGAACTTTTTGACAATGAACTTTTT
>JAVHOA010000023.1:0-19763 GCA_036169815.1 Sulfurimonadaceae bacterium | reverse complement strand
AATGAACTTTTTGACAATGAACTTTTTTTGTGGGAGTTGTCCACAGTGTTGATACCAGCACCGCTTTCTGTGAAACAAATAGCACTTAGAGTCTCTTCGTATGTATGGCCTTTGGCATCTGGAATTGATTTTGCGATTTCACTAACGGTGTTTAAAACTTTGAGTTGTTTGTTTGAAAGTTCAAGGGATGCTCCAAAGAGCCAATAGGGTAAAAAGAGTGACAATAATAATAATAATTTCAATAATGCTCCTTAATTTGAGCTGAAATTATAGCAAAGTGAAAAATTGAAAAGCTAATGAAACTTAAACGGACCTTGATTTCAAGAGAGGGAATGAATAATATTTATAAGTTTGTATTTTAGTTCTTCCTTCCTATTTTCAGGGATTTGATCAATGTTGAGTGTAAGGAAAACTCCGTTTTCTTTGAATTCAAATTTTTTGTTGTATTTTTCCTCTTTTTTTGCAACATTGTAGAGAAAAATTGGATGCGTAAATCCTTTTGGAGCAATTTCTTTTGATTTTTGACACGCAAATTTTGAAGAAACAAGCAGTTGCGTTTCCTCTGAAATGAGAATTTCAGCTGGATTTGCTGCAGATTCTATCCTACTTGCAAGATTAACAGAAGAAGCAATAATTGTATATTCAAGTCTATTTTCACTTCCAAAGTTGCCAACTGTACAGTATCCAGTATGAATACCTATACGGATTTTAAAAGGTTTTGTAAACCCTTTTTTGCTCCATCTTGCATGAAGAACATCCATGTGCTCTTGCATCTCTAAAGCCATCTCCACACAGGCTATGGCATCCTCTTGAACCCCATTTGATGTTGGATCTCCAAAAAAAGCATAATGGCATCGCCTATATATTTATCAACAGTTGCTCCATATTTAAGGGCAATGAGTGTCATATCATTGAGATATGCATTGAGCAGTTCACTTAAATCTTCAGATTCCATCGTTTCGGTTGTGTCTGTAAAATTGACAATATCTGAGAAAAAAATTGTGAGCTTTTTGCGTTTGGATGTCAGTGTGACATCTTGCGCCCCTGAAAATATTGATTCATAGATTTGTGGAGAGAGATATTTTGAGAGTTTATGTGAAAGCTCTTGCAGCATCTCATTTTTACTCTGTTCTTGAATGAGAACTTCTCTATTTTTGGTCTCTTCTTGAAGCTTCAGAAGCGTTTGTGACATCCCTATAACCATTTTGTTAAAAGACTCAGAGAGCTTTCCGACTTCATCATTTGATGCCACATTGACTTGATAAGAGTACTCTTGCTTTTGTGTGATTTCATCAGCTGCCTTAGAGAGAGAAATGATAGGTTTTATAAGCCGATTGATAAAAAAGAGTGCAATAATAGTGATGAGAAATGCACCAATAAAGAGCGTTCCTAAAAACCAATACTCATATTTTTCAAGCAGTTGTGATAACATTTTTTTATCTTGTTCGAGGAAAATTTGTATATTTTGTTTTTTAGAGAGATGTGTATGGACACGAAATGATTCTTCAAAACTTTTTTCTTTATAGAGCGGTTTTGTATTTAAAACTATGTAATATACTCTCTCTTTTGTATTGTTAAAAAAATATGTGAAATTTTTTGGTGAAAACTCAAGGACTAAGCTTGCAATAACGCTTTTGTCAAAAGTTGAATGGACAGGAAATGAAAAAAATGGCTTAAAATTTATTGGTTTACGAAGTTTAGAAATATCACTCGAAGCCACGACAAGCCCATTTGTATCTAGAAGATAAAAATCACCATAAAGTTTGAGCTCCAATTTCTTTTCTTCCAAAAGAGCGCTAATGCGATGGTCAAGATCACCTGTGAAAATATCATTCATCACATCGAGTTTTGCCATAAATTGCATATCATTTTGAAGAGTTTGAAGATACTGATTGATACTTTTTGTTGTCAGTGAAAGTTGTGTTTGCATCTCTTGTGAGGCATTTTGATTATAGGTGTCACGTAGAATAGTACCTATATAAAACATAACGATTGTATAGGGAATAAGCGCGATAGAAAGGATTAAAAGTACGGCTTTGAGCTTAAAACTCATAGAGTACTCGCAAATCAGCATCAAGCATATCGGTTGGAATATATCCAACAGCGCCCTCAACATTTTTAAGAAACATCTTTATAGATCCTAGGGATTGTTGTGTTAGAGGTGGGCTAATTCCCTGAAAGTGCTCTTTTATCCAATAATCATTGAGCCGTTGGCGATCAATTTTTAAAACATTTTTTTCAAAAACTTGTCGTATTGGCGCGCTTGCGGAGATGTTGATAGGTATGACTTTTATGCCATTAACATAGTGCACTTTCATCATGAAAATATCGCGAACCTGTTTTTGGGAGAGATGATTGAATGCAGCGTTTGAAGCGCTTACAAGAACATATTCAGATCCAAAGAGCTTCCATGCAAGGATGAGTAAGAATAAAAATATTTTCATCAAAATAGCACCGAAAGGGAGAGTAGAAATTTATTGTAACGCTCATCAGAGTTGTATTGTAATTCACCTTTTAAAGAGACAGGATAGATTGGCCGATAACTATATCCAATCACCCCGATGTTGTTTGTAAGTGAGAGCGAAGAGTCGTGAAAATACTCATAACGTCCAACAAAGGCATGTTTGGTATTGAGATGATAAATCCCCTGTGTATATCCACCAAACTTGTATGTTTTAGTTTCTAATCTTGTGTCACTGACATCATTATAGGCTGCCTCTGCTTGAAAAATAAAAGGATAAAAATCATACTTTGCATCGAGTTGAAGATAATTGGTATGTTTTTCATCTTTTGTGATGAAGTTCCCAATCGATCCTCCATAGGTAAATTCAGAATTTAATTCATGTTCTAAAGAGAGAGCAAAAAATTGATCACTATCAATGTTGAGTGTTTCTCCATCAAGATGATTGTTTTTTTGGCCAAATAGATGGTATTTTAGAGATGCATCCTCATCTAAGTGGCCATATATATCACAGCCAGATAGAAATTTTGGAAACAGTTTATAGCTATACAGAGGACTACTACTCGTGTCTCTTAAGACATTAATTGGTTCCATATTCCAATAACCAATGGGTGAAATCTGCTTGCCTAAACGAAAATTTAGTAACTGAGAATGTTCATAATCTGCATAGAGTCGCTCATAATAAAAGCGTGCATTATATTGCTCTGCTCCACTTGCATAATCTTTTTGATAAAAAGGTGCAGCTTCAAGTTCTACCAAATAGGAGATTTTTGGAAGCAGAGTTCCATATCCTAAAACGGCAATATCATCAACTCTAAACTGTTTTACTGTGTCACTAGATTGATAATCAGTAGAAAAGTATCCTCCAAGATGGAGTTTTTCACTCAATGTAAGCCCTTGTCCCATTTCGTATTCTTGTGCATGCAGTATAAAAAGAAGTGTTGTAAAAAGAAGTAAAAAAGATTTCAAAAAGTTTCCTTGAAAAAAATAAGATTTGCTTGATTGTATCTCAATCACACTTTTTGTGGTTTTAATTTTGTATGATTAAATGCTATGATAACGCAAAAAAGCAGGTGAAAGTGTATGAAAGAGATGAAAGCGGCAATATTTCATAGTATTTTAGTCTCTTCTTTGAGTGTTGCGCTCAATTTTAGTTTTAAGATTTTTTTAGCACGCTTGATCTCAAAAGCAGATTTGGCACTTTATTTTACAGCAATCGATATTTTTACTATGACACTTTTAGTTTTAGTAGGATTTCGCAGTTCTATGGTTGTCAGTTTTGCACACACAAAAGATGATTATAAAATATTACAAGTATTTAAGGCCGTTTTACTTATCACTGTTTTAGCTGTTTGGGGATTTGTTATTCCCTATTTAAAGCATCAAATAGGCGTGAGTATCAACTATTGGTACCTTGTTTTTACGGTAATTTCACTTAGTTTTAGTGTCTATTATACCAACGTAATCGCCATGTATCGGATGTATAAAATAGTCAATTTTGTTACATTTTTAGAGCCAGCACTCTTGATAATATGGTTTTTGATTGCCTACTTTTTAGCGAGTACCAAGGGTTTGCAACCGCTTTTTATCTCTACGATTATGACTGCATTTTCTCTCTCTTTGACTATTTTCATAGTCCAAGCCAGAAAGATTAAAAGTGTTGCAGTTGAAAAGCCAAAAGCACAGCACAATACCCAAAAGTTTTTAAAAAATTCACTTGTTTCAACGATTGAGTTTGGCTCTGGTATTGTGATGATGTACACTGCAGTGGTACTGATAATGAACTATTTTACACTAGAAGAGCTTGGAGATTTTCAAGTAGTTGTGAAACCTGTTTTTACCTATATGATTATGCTTTTTGTTTTTCCGATTTTTCGTTTTGTTTTGCCTGAACTCTCAAAACTCTACGCAGCGCGTGAGTATGAAAAGCTACTAGAAATTAAAAGATGGGTGGTAAAGTTTGCTTTACTGGTCAGTAGCGTTTTTATTGGCTTGTCGCTCCTTTTTGCAGATAAGGCAGTTGGGTATCTCTTTGCGCCAAGTTATGGCGCATCATCGCTTATGATTATGCATATCTCATTCTTTTTTGTTTTTGTTATTTTAAACGCGTATCAGATTGCTTTTATTAAAGCAAGTGGAGATTTTGTTACGGCACTTTTGGTACGTTTATGGGGAATTGCATCGTTAGTTGGGATTTTTTATGCGATTTATACTTTCTATTCAAAAAATATTATTGCTGTTATTGTCGCGCTTATTGGAAGCTATATCGCGATGTTTTTAGTTTCTTGGTATAAGGAGAGAAAAATTTTAGAGGAGTTGAAGATTAGATAAAATCTAATCTTCGTGTGTAAGATAGATCCAATACTCTTTATGAGATTTTCCATGATTTAAAAAGTAAAACTGCAAAATAGCTACACGATAGAGTGTAACAATCATTTTTGCATAGGGAATAAAAAGCGCAAAGGCCACAAGAGGAGATTGTGCCTTTGTGCCTTTAGAGTTTATCATCTCATTCATACCGATATTTTTACTTAAATAGATTCCAAAAAGGATGGAAAAAATAAAATTAAGCATCACACCAAAGATGAGATAAGCGATGAGATCTTGTTCAAACATACCTGCTATCATAAAATCTGCTGCCTATTTGTAGTTTTTGATGGCATCTTCAAGTATTTTTGTTGCACTTGCTTTATCTTCAAACCCTTTGACTTTGACCCATTTGTTTGGTTCTAGCATTTTGTATGTTTCAAAAAAGTTTTTGATTTTTGCTAAAGTATGTTTTGGAATATCACCTAAGTCTTGGATTTCATCAAATGTTGGATCTATTTTTGAAATAGGAACCGCTAAAAGTTTTTCATCGATACCGCTCTCATCTTCCATCACTAAAACACCAACCAAACGGCAGTTGACCACACATCCCGCTTGCATTGGGTATTGTGCCAAAACCAAAACATCCGCTGGATCTCCATCTTGTGATAGTGTTTTATTGACAAAACCGTAGTTTGCAGGATAGTACATAGCCGAGTGCATAACACGATCAAGTACAAGTGCACCGCTCTCTTTTTCTATTTCGTATTTGATGTTTGATCCGCATGGAATCTCAATGATTGCTTTGACTTTATCTGGATTTTCTCCATAGCCGATTTTATCTAGGTTCATAATTATTTCCTTCCTAATTTTTTGATGGTGGCATTATATCTTGTAAACTTTAATGGCACCAAACTCGCTTTATTTTTTAATTATTTTCTCTTGAGTTCATAGCTTCTACAATGAGTTGAATAATATTGTGACTTTTTGTTTTATCGATAAAACCATCAGCACCAAGCACTTTTGCTTCACGTTTATTATTATCACCCGTCATAGAACTATTGACAATAAGTGGCAATTTTGCAGTCGCTGGGTTTGCTCGCAACTCTTTGATAACCGTAAAACCAGAAATTTCAGGCATCTCAATATCTGTAATAACCGCTGGAATGATAGATGGATCTTCAAGCGATGCAATGTGCTCTAGTAAAAGTTTTCCATTATTAAATATTTTATATTTGAGGTTTGCATTTTCAAAGATTTGTGTGAGATGTTTTTGCGCGGTTTTGGAATCTTCAGCTATTAAAAGAGTTCCTTTTCTGAGCTTCTTAGGAATATCGAGCTCCTCTAGGGCACGTTTGCCTTCATTGACATCGACCATCGCTTGAGGCACAACATCTGCTAAAAGTTTTTCATAATCCAAAATAAGACACATACTTCCATCTTCAAGTCTGGTGTCATTCATAACCACGCTACTATCACCCACGCTATAACTCTCAGGTGCATGCATCTCACTCCAATTCTTTTTCAAAACTCGAAACGCGGACATTATACGAAGCCCTATAATGACGCCATTAAAGTCACATATTAAGAGATTGGATTTTTTTATCTCCTCTTTGCTGAGTGTTACATGTAACCAAGCTGGAAGATTGAGGATAGGAATTTGAATTCCACGGAGCGTGATGGTTCCCTCAAGCATCGGGTGTGAGGAGGGAATCTGAGTAAGATAATGGTTTTTTGCCTCAACAACCTCTCTTGTTTTAAAAACATTGATTGCATAATAGGCCGCATCTGCGTTGTTGCTCACTTTAAATACAAGAAGTTGTACTTCATTGTTTTTTGCTAAATTTGTAGAAGCATCTACATTGTCTAGTACGGACATACAATCATCCTTAGCTGTGTTTGGGTTAGTGTGCAATATTATCGAAATAAAAATGAATATGAGTTGAGGAAGCTAAAGATTTGATATTATCCTTTTAAAAGTGAGATATATGTAAAATGGTACTTAAAAAATAGGGAATTTATTTGAAAAATAGTACTGCTTGTCCTTTGGATTGTTATGATTCTTGCGAGATTATTTATGAAAATGATGTGCTCAAAGGAGCTAAACGAGGTCTTACTCAGGGGTTTTTATGCCCACATCTTAACCATTATCAAGAGCATCAAAGAATTGAAAAACCAAGATTTTTGGGGCAAGAAATCAGTATGCAAGTAGCGCTTGCGCAGCTTGTGGAGATTTTGCGAAAAAGTCAAAATACACTGCATTATAGAGGCAATGGAAATTTTGCATTGATGCAAGAGGTGAGTGATTATTTTTTTGGTAGTTTTGGTGCTACATTGACCGATGGAAGTTTGTGTGATGGTGCAGGAGAAGCGGGTATTATCACAGGACGAGGCTACAACGACATTCTAAGCCCTCAGCAGATAGAAAAGTCAGAAGTGGTCGTGTTTTGGGGAAGAAATCCACATACGACATCCTCACATCTTTTACCACTACTTAAAAATAAAACTATCATCGTCATTGATCCTATTAAAACAAAAATCGCGCAAAATGCCCACTTACATGTACAGATAAAGCCCCACGGTGATGCTCAGTTTGCTCTGCTTTTATCACGTTTTTTATTTATAGAGGGAAGTGTAGAGGAGGAGTTTGTAGAGCAATATGCGAGTGAATATGAGGATTTTTATGAACTCACACAAACTATTCGCATTAAAGCGGTGCTTGATGATATCGGTGTTGGTCTTGGAGATATTGGCAAATTCTTAGAACTTATAAAAGATAAAAAAGTGGCCATTCTTTGCGGTGTGGGAATCCAAAAATATTTAGATGGTGCAGATGTGATGCGCACCATCGATGCTTTTGGCGTGCTTTTGGGGCTTTTTGGAAAAGAGGGATGTGGCGTGAGTTATCTAGGCTCATCCAAAAGAGGTATTGACTCGCCATTTTCCCTTACATGTAAGCCTAAAAAGGTCAGTAAAGTAGATGCAAAATTTGGTGATTTTGATACAGTTTTTATCCAAGGAAGCAATCCTGCAAACCAGATGCCAAACACAAATCGAGTTAAAGAAGAGCTGTGTAAAGTAAAAAATCTTATCTATTTTGGTCTCTATGAGAACCAAACATCACAGATGGCGCATTTGGTTATTCCGGCTAAAACATTTTTAGAAAAAAGTGACGTTCGCACTTCGTATGCCTCGCATCTGATGTATGCAATGCCACAAGTAAAAGAGAGCTGCATTGGCATAAGTGAGTACGCACTCACGCGCTTTCTTTGCGATACATTTGAAATAGAGCTTCAATCTCAAGAGCATTATTTGCAATATTTTCTTTCTTTTTCAAAAGAGAATGAAGCAGGATTTTTAGAGATAAAAGGGCGAGATGCGATTGCGTATGTAGATGGTTTTGGCGATGATGAATTTGTGTTTTTAGATACGTTTGAAAACGATAATACGCAGAGTGATACACTTTATTTGCTTACATGTAAGTCTGCTAAAAGTCTCAATTCGCAGTTTAGAGTTGAGGATAAGGTGTATCTGCATCCCGCACTCGGGTTTTGCGACAATCAATTGGTTGCTATAACATCCGTGAATGGCACGTTATGCTTACATGTAAGGCTTGATACACGCCTAAGAGAGGATTGTGTTTTAATCTATTCGGGGACAAATGGTGTGAATCTACTCACAACTTCAAAGCGAAGTTATGAGGGCAACAGTGCTGTGTACCAGCAAGATAAAGTCAGTGTTACTGCGGTGTAATCTTTTGGATCTCTGCGTCAAAAAACTGTTGCAACGTTGCTTTTTGCACAGCAGTTAAGATTGCATTTTTATGCATAAGGCAGTATTCACTTTTTGGCATATCCCCGCGATTTATGAGCTGTTTTGCTCGTTCTAAACGTTTGAGTTTGATATCTGATTCTATGCTTGCCCAAGTTGAAAAATTGAGCGCTTTACGTCCATCTTCTATATTTGCAGTTAAAAGCCAAGAACTTGGAGCAACTTTGCTGTACCAAGGGTATTTTGTTTCGTTTGAGTGGCAATCATAGCATGAAGTTTTGAGTATCGCCAGCGTTGGGGCGTCTGTTTGCAATGCAAGTTTTGCATCACTTTTTGGGTTGCTAAAATCGGGTCTTATCAATTGTATAACCACCGCAATGCCGAAAAACCAGTAAAGAAGTTTGCGCATTTGTTCATATCCTATTTTTAAAGTGTAAAAGCTTAGCATTAAATCTATTTTCTTTGAAAGTTTATTCAATGTATAATTGCAAAATAGATGAAATTGATACTCTAAGGTTTAAAAATGACAATACAAGAGCTTGATACAAAATATGTTTTACCTACATACGCAAGGGCGGATGTGGAGTTTGTAAGTGGAAAAAATGCAAAACTTTTTGATGCGCAAGGTAAAGATTACATCGATTTTACTTCGGGTATTGCGGTTGTGAGCGTGGGGCATGGTAATGAGAGGCTTATCAACGCATTGTGTGCACAAGCAAAAAATTTGATCCACATGTCAAACCTTTATTATAACGCACCTCAAGCACGTGCCGCAGAAAAACTAGTCCTTGCAAGCGGTTATGATATGCAATGTTTCTTTGGAAACAGCGGTGCAGAAGCCAATGAGGGCGCTATTAAACTTGCTAGAAAATATGGTGAAAAAGATGGAGAGATTAAAAGATACAAGATTATTACACTTGACTACTCATTTCACGGACGTACTATTACGACGGTTAAAGCAACAGGGCAAGCGAGTATGCACAACTATTTTGGACCTTTTCCAGATGGGTTTGTGTACGCCAAAGATATTGATGCCATAGAAAGCCTCATAGATGCACATACGGTTGCCGTGATGATTGAACTTGTGCAAGGCGAGGGCGGCGTGCAACCTCAAGAGAAAGAAAAAGTGCAACAGTTGGCAAAATACCTCCAGTCAAAAGACATTTTACTGATTGTTGATGAGGTACAAACAGGTGTTTTTAGAACGGGAAAATTTTTAGCTTCCAACCTTTACGAGATTGAACCAGATGTTGTCACTTTAGCAAAAGGTGTCGGTGGCGGTGTGCCTGTGGGCGTTGTGATGACAAGACTTAAAGATATTTTTAGCGCAGGTGATCATGGTTCGACTTTTGGTGGAAACTATTTGAGTGCAACAGCCATTTGTGAAGTGATGGATATCTTAAATGAGTATGATGCAAGTGGCCAACTCTCTATCAATATGCTTTTATTTGATAAAGCTTTAGAGAAGTTTTATCACGAACATCAAAATCTTTTTACCCAAAAAGTTGGCATTGGAATGATGTGTGGCTTGCGCGCTAAAGATGGCGATACGCTTACAAAAGTGATTAATGCAGCAAGAGAACATGGTGTCATGGTTTTGAAAGCGGGAAGAAATACACTGAGACTTTTGCCGCCACTTACCATTACACAAGAAGAGATTGATGAAGGGTTTAAACGCCTCTATGCAGCGGTTAAAAACATATAAAACCGATGCGATTTAGTCAATACATGCAAGAGTGGCTTTACGGCGAGAGTGGCTACTACACTCACTATAAGCAGATTGGAAAAGAGGGAGATTTTTATACCTCTGTAAGCAGTTCAAAATTTTTTGGCGGAACCATTGCAAAACATATTGTTGCTTTAGTGCAAGAGGGTTTTTTAGATAAGAAAAGTGTTATTTGCGAGATTGGCGCGCATCATGGCTACTTTTTAGCAGATGTTGTGGAGTTTCTCTATACGCTCGCTCCTGAGCTTCTTGAGAGTCTAGAGTTTGTTATTATTGAGAGGTTTGATGCCTTGCAAGAGCAGCAACGAAACTACTTTTTAGAGTGTTTTGGCGATGTGGTTTCCCTAAAACATTACAAATCACTTCGTGAGTTGCGCTGCGAGAGTGCATTTTTTGTAGCAAATGAGATTTTTGATGCTTTTCCTTGCGAACTCTTGCACAATGAAAAGATTGCCTCTGTTGTCAATGGCAAAGTGGAGTTTAATCAAGAAGATACGCACATTTTGCAAAAAGCAAAAAAATATCATAAACTAAAGGGTGAAATCGCTGTTGGCTATGAAGAATTTGCTAAAGAGATGGCATCAGCTTCAACGAAATTTGAGTTTATAAGTTTTGACTACGGCGAGATGCAAGCGCGCCCAGATTTTTCAATCCGTATCTATAAAAACCATGATGTATTTGCTTTTTTTGATGAGCATATCGATACCAATACACTTTACCAAAATTCAGATATTACTTATGATGTAACTTTTGCACATGTAAAAGATGCTTTTATCACTGCTGGAGTTGAGCTTGTGGCATTCAAAACACAGATGAGCGCTTTAGTCGAGATGGGAATTTTAGATTTGCTCGAGATACTTCGCCAAAATGTGGATGAAAAAATATATGCACAAGAACTCCAAAAAGTAAAACTTCTCATCATGCCAAACTTTTTGGGTGAGAGATTTAAGATGATACGGTTTCGTAAACAATAAAACAAAAAAATATTTTGTATAATTTGGCAAATTTTTATAAGGGATTTGTTATGAAAAATCTATTTTTTCTTTTTATTATGACCTTTTTTATGGGAGCGTGTGCGTATAAAAATGAAGCCGTCAATCTTGAATCCTATCGCGCAACAAGCGCCCAAGTGAGCTCACAAACCCACACCCATCTCTATCTCGCTGCCGTGACTGACGAGAGAGAAGATAAAACGAGTATTGGCACCGTTCAAGCAGATAAAAAAGCTGTAGCAAAACTCTATAGCAATACAGATTTCGCCACCAAGTATGAAGAGGGCTTAAAGAGTGCCTTGAAAATGGCTGATTTTAATGTAACACAAGAGCTTACTTCAGATGTATGCCATGTAGTGGTAAAAATCAAAAAAATCGAATTACTTTATAACGATACGAAAAAATTGGATGAAAATTTGCATGGTAAAATCATCATAGAAATGAGGACAACGCATCAAAATCAGATAGTGATTCAAACATTTACGCAAGAGCAGGGAACTTGGATTAAGCCCTCTTATAGCTCAAAAGATGTTGAACCGCTTTTATACAAACTGTTTGAAACTTCTATCAACGATATAGTCGCAAAACTTACTCGTTTTTAGACTAATTTTTGAGACTTATTGCTCTTTTTTTGGAACTATTTTTCTAACATTGCGTTTTGGAGGGAGTTTTGAAAGAGCGACTCTCTCTTTTTTTTCTTGTTCTTTTTGAATCTCTTGCGCATAGCGTTTGTTCTTTTTATCTTTTGTCGCTTGTACTTTTTTCATCTCTTTACTTTGCGTTGTTTCAAATGCTTTGATAACATCTTGCACTAAAACACGTCCCAAAGCTGTTTCGACAGGATAGAGTGTTGCATGTTCGCTGGGTTCAAGAAGGATGAGCGAATACTCTTTTGTAAGTTCTAAACGCGTAAGATAGATATTGGCATCATCAGGGAGATTATAGTTGATAAGCATATCAAATTCATTTGTGATGGCATCACTCCACTCTGCATCGGTCGTTACTTTTATTTTTTCATTGAGAGTTATATCTTTAAAATCTTTTACAGTTTCTTTTGCTACTATAACTATCTCAAGGTCGCTATTATTTTTAATAAGGAAATTTATAAGTTCAATCTTACGCTCTGTGTTACATGGAAGAACACGGTGATTATGGCGTTTTATTGTGGATGATGACATAGAAATCCTTGTATAATTGAATGAGCGAATTATATCTAAATAAAAAAGAGAATAAATGAATGTAGTAGTCAATGGTGTTATAAAAGAGTTTCAAGAGGATATTGTTTTACAAATGCTTATTTCTCAACTTGGACTTGATGAGAAAGTGATGGCAGCGGCTTTAAATATGGAGATAGTAAAACAGGAAAATTGGGCTACATGTAAGCTCAGCGATGGTGATAAAGTAGAGCTTTTAGATTTTGTGGGAGGCGGTTAAAAACACTCAAGTGCAACCACAGCAATCGCATACTCTCCATCATGCGTGATGGAAAGCGCGCTGCTTTTAATGTGAAAATTATCTACAATTTTTTGACTCAGTTGCAGGGTCGGAGCACCCTTTGGGGTTTTAGAGATAACAATATCAAAAAAACTACATTCTGCACCAATACCCGTTCCAAGCGCTTTTGAACAAGCCTCTTTTGCAGCCCAAAATCCAGAAGCTGTCTTGTAGTTTTTGACAAGTTTAATCTCCTCTTCGCAGAGAAATCTTCGAAGCGATTTCTCAGCAAATCGCTCCATCATTTTTTGCATTCTTTGTGTTTTAACTAAATCAATACCTATCATTATTGGATGACAAAATCCGTAAAATAGACACCATTGATACTTCCATCTTTGAGCATACCATTGAGCTCTTGCATCATCTCTTCGCCAAGTTTTTCTTTGCCTTTGAGTGTTGAGACCTCTTCGAGAGATTTTGAAGATAAAATTCTTAAAATCTTATCGCGAATAACAGGTTTTTTTACCTCTAACTCTTCAGCCATTTTTGGTTCACTGAGTTCAAGAGAAATTTTTGCTTTGAGATAATGACTCCCGTTTTCGCTCAAGAGATTGACCGTAAAATCTTCGAGTTCAAAAAGAGTACCAATCTTGTCTAAGGTTCTATCAGATGTCGCAGCTCCTTTTTTCTCCCCTTCAGGCTTCCCTTCCTCTTGCTGCACCTCTTTTTCAATGACTTTTCCCTCTTGATGTTCTGCTGCTTTTTCCTCACCACCCATCATCAAAATTGCAACGATAGCGCCTACGAGTATCACCACAATTAAAACAACAATAATAATAATAAGCATTAAAGAGCCAGATTTTTTCTTCTCTTGTACTACTTCCTCATCTTCATGTTTTTTATCTTCAGCCATTGTAAATCCTTTATTTGAAATTATATCACATCACTTTTTTTCCAAGTGAATTGAGGGGTGTAAACTGATAGCTATCAGGGTCATAATAATCAATACTTCCTGTCTCTATATCGTAGTACCACCCATAAATATGTAAGGTGTCATTATCAACTTTTTCTTTTACTTCTGGATATGTTAAGAGATTTTCAATTTGCACTATCACCGAAAGTTTCTCTGTGATGCGTAAAAGTTTTTCTTTTTCGCAGTTGATTCCAAGGCTCAAAAGTGCCATCGATTTTGCTTTTTCTCCAAGATCAAGCCATTTTTTTGTGTGTACAAGCGATGCATCATTGATGGGCATATAAAGATGGTTAATTGCTCCACAATGGGAATGACCACATATAATAATCTCACTCACATTTAAAACACTTACTGCGTACTCGATTCCCGTAGCTGTTGCATGGTAGTCCTCATCAGGATGAAAAGGAGGGACAAAATTTCCAACATTACGCACAACAAAAAGATCTCCCGGGTTGGATTGCACAATCAAATCGGGTATGACTCTTGAATCTGAACACCCAATAAAAAGTGTTTTTGGATTTTGTCCGTTTTGAGCCAACTCAAGAAATGATTCCTCATTTTTTTTAAAGTGTATTTTTTTAAAAAGCTCATTACCCTCTGCAAATTTTTTTAAATCCATAAGATTTTCCTTTGGGCGTTAGCAGTGAGATATGCCTAGTTTTTTCATGATTGTTTCGAAGATTATTCCAGAAGAACGGTCGCAATCATCATGATATTCTATGGTGATTACTGTTTTGTTTTTAGGAAGTTCGCATGAATAGATCTCTGGTTTCATGCTGTTTTCTTTCGTAGTGCTTTTTATAACCGAGCAGATTTGATCCTCCTCTTCTTTGGTGTCAAACACAATAGAAAGCTTGGAATAGCGCTCTTCGCTCTTATATTCTGCGGTTATCATACTCTATTTTCCTTCGTTGGTATTTGAAACATTATACAAAAATAATCCTAAACTATCAAAACCATTCAAGTAGTTTTGTCACTTCATCGACGATATATGTTTTAATAGCAGATTTTTCAAGCGTCTTTTTTGCGATGAGCGCTTTGGTAATATTTTGCATTTTGGCTTCTTTTAAACGGATGTCGAGTTGAAACACTTCTCTTACATCGCCAACCAAAGAAACCTCCCCAATAAAAACTGTTTCTTTAGAGATGGCTCGGTCTCGAAAACTGCTAATAATTGCCGCTAAAATCGCTAAATCTGCTGCTGTTTCATTGATTTTTATACCGCCTGTAATATTGATAAAAACATCATAGCTATTGAGTGGAATCTCCAACTTACGCTCCAATAATGCCAAGAGCATATTGAGTCGATTATTATCAAATCCTGTGGCTTGGCGTTTTGGATTGGACGTGTGTGACTCTGAAACTAACGCTTGCACTTCTAAGATGATAGGGCGAGAACCCTCCATGATAACAGTCAGAGCTGAACCAGGTTGGGAAGTGTTGCGGTTGAAAAACCGTGATGAGATATCTTTGGCACTTACAAGTCCATCGCTGCGCATCTCAAAAACACCTATTTCACTTGTTGGTCCAAAGCGGTTTTTAAATCCTCTTAAAATCCGAAGCTCTTGAGAAGAATCTCCTTCAAAATAGAGCACTGTATCTACCATATGTTCTAAAACGCGCGGTCCTGCAATGGATCCCTCTTTGGTAATATGTCCAATAATAAAGATGGCAATATTTTTCTCTTTGGCCAGTCGCATCAATTCAAACGTAATCTGTCTTACTTGTGTCACCGAACCAGGAGCAGAACTGATAGCTTCTGAGTAAAGGGTTTGGATAGAATCGATAATAATAAATTCATACGCTCGATGATGGAGTTCATTTAAAACTTGTTCAAGGCGTATTTCGCTTAAAAGATAGAGATTTTTTTCATTTGAACCAAGCCTATTGGATCGCAATTTGACTTGGCTTTGTGACTCTTCTCCTGTGACATACAAAACATTTTTTCCAGTTGAGGCGATGTTTGAGCCTATTTTTAAAAGCAGGGTGGATTTGCCAACCCCTGGACTCCCTCCAATAAGTGTCAATGAACCTGGAACCACGCCTCCGCCTAAAACAGTGTCAAGCTCATAATCAAGGGATGAATATCTTGGAATATCAATCTCTGTAATATCAGGCATTGCAAGTGCTTTACTTGGTGTATTTGCAGAAGAGGCGATGCTTTTTATCACCTCTTGTTCTCTTTCATTTAGTTCTATAAAAGAATCCCAAGCGCCACAATTTGTACATTTTCCCATCCATTTTGGAGTGGTGAGCCCACAGTGTTGGCACTCGTAGAGAATTTTTTTCTTTGCCATTTTGAAGCCTTTGAAGCCTACCATGTCAAGAGTGTCTTACATGTAAGCTATTTTAAAATCATAAAGAGTAAGTTGTATAGGATTTACATTATAGAAGAATTGTATTTTTTTTAATAAAAGTATGACATTTTGTCATACTTTAAGAGGCATCATTTTCTGCAAATATTGCATCTAAGAGCCCATTGACAAACTCATATTTATCAAACTTCACAAGATGCTCAGGCTGTTCGCCAACACCAATGTAAAAGATAGGTAATTTGAGTGCATATGCAATACTAAAGATTGATCCGCCTTTTGCGGTGCCATCAAGTTTTGTGATGATAATACCATCAATTCCTATCATTTCATTGAAAGCTTTAGCTTGTGCAATAGCCGAGTTGCCTTGTGTTCCATCTATAATGAGAAGGGTTCTGTGAGGTGCGCCAATGTGTGCTTTCTCGCAAATACGGTTGATTTTTTTGAGCTCATTGCCAAGATTTGTTTGGGTATGGAGCCGACCTGCGGTATCGATAATCACATGGTCCATATTTTTTGCTTTTGCGGATTCAATGGTGTCATACGCAACGGCTGAGGGATCATGCCCTTGACGTGAAAAAACTATAGGCACATCGATTTTGTCTGCCCAACGTGTCAGTTGTTCAATGGCTGCAGCTCTAAATGTATCTGCTGCGCCCAACATAACACGTTTGCCCTCATTTTTATATTTTGAAGCAAGTTTTGCAATAGTTGTTGTTTTACCAGCTCCATTGACTCCGATGATAAGCTCTACAAAGGGTTTTTGAAAAGCTGGTTCCTCATATTTTGTATAAGCAAGGGTTGCTAAGAGCTTTGATTCTAGAATTTCTCGAGTAATTTTTTCTTGATAGATTTCATTTAAAATGATTTCTACCAAAGCGTATTCGACATCAGATTCAAGCAAAATATCTTCCAACTCACTTTTACTGAGTGTAATCTTTTTTTTTGGAGCAACTGTTCGAATGGCTTCAACAGTTTTTAAAAGTCCCTGTTTGATAAAACTAAACATTATTTGTCCAGTGCTTTTTTGATGTCGGATTCAATAATTTCTTGGGGTGTAGCACCAACATAAAAATTGATAAGAATTCCATCTTTGTACATCGCCATTAAAGGGATTGGAAAATCTGCCTCGACACCTTGAAGCGTTGAAGCGATAGTCTGCGCTGTTTGTTGATTTTCTTCACCCAAAAGCAACATATATTTTGCGTTGTACTCTTTTGAAAAAGCTGTAAGTTCCTCTTTTGTGATATCTTTTTGTATGGAGATGCCGGCGACTATGAGATTGTCTTTATACTTTTCTTGTAACGCGCTTAGATGTGTTGCTTCAGCACGGCAAGGTGGACACCACGTTGCAAAGATATCAAAAAGTATAATTTTACCTTTACTGCCATCGAGGTTGAAGTTATTTCCAGCTCTCTGCACGGTGTGGGAGTCGTTAGTGAGATCTTTGAGTTCAAATGTACTTGTTGCCACCATAGCGTTTTCGTTCTCATTTTTATCACACGCTTGAAAGAAAAGAGCAATGCTTAAAAGAGAGAGTATGAGAGTTTTTTTCAACATTTAAAACCTTTAATTGGATAAAATATCTGAAATTATATCAAAAGATTGTAGATGGATACCTCAAAAGAGCTGTTTCGTAGCTATTGTTTAAAAAAGTTAAGAAGTTCACAAAAATTTAATAAAATATATAGAGACAAGCTTGTGAATACGCAAATAATCAATCTGTTTAAAAACTGTCAAGGGCTTGATATTTTATACTATTGGCCACTTGATCTTGAAGTAGATATAAGAAAATCGCTGCAAGAGATTAGAAAAAAGAATAGGGTTTACCTTCCGTTTATGGAAGAAATCAGTTTTAAAATGGTACCATTCAGATTACCGCTGTCACGTAAAAAATTTAATATATATGAAGCGGGAAACAGTTTAAGAAATATAAATAAAATTGATGTAGCTATTATTCCAGCGGTTGGAGTTGACAAAAAATCGCGACGTATTGGATTTGGAAAAGGGATGTATGATCGTTTCTTTGAAAAGATTCATCAAGACCCATATAAAATTTTTATACAGTCACAAATCTGTTACACGAAAAAAGATATTTGTGATGATTATGATATAGCGTGCGATATGTTGATAACGCCAAGGAAAAGATTGTTACAACGAAGGAAAAAAAATGCTAACCATGGTGCTTTTAGGGGCTTTAGTAGCCGTAGCAAGCGGGGTGGTAGTTTTTTTCATTTCTAAAAAAGTTTCACATGCCAATTTTGATATCTATGTCGAACAAGCAAAAGCAAAAGCAAAAGCTATTGAAAGCGAAGCTGAACTACTTTTGCATAAAGCAACTCTTAAATCTCAAGAGATCGAGTTAGAAGCAAAAAAAGAGTATGAAAGCATTAAGGATCAGGTCAAACGTGATCTTCAAGAGCGCACAGATGAGTTTTTGAAAAAAGAGAGTGAGTTTAACCGATACAAAGAGAGTGAAACTCAAAAACTTAAAAATGAAAATCTGGTACTTTCAAGTGAAAGATTGAAACTAAAAAGAAATGAAAAAGCGCTGCAACTACTGAAAAATGATTATGAAGCGCGGGTTGATGATGTCATCCGTGTTTTAGAGGGTGCTGCGGGCATGACTCGCGAGGAAGCGAAAAAATTGATCTTGCAAAAGGTTGAAGAGAGTTCGCGCGCCGATATCTCGCATATTGTTCGTAAATATGAGAATGAAGCCAAAACAGAAGGACAAAGAAAAGCAAACTTTATCTTAGCGCAAGCGACAACACGCTTCGCTGGAGAGTTTGCAAGTGAGCGACTTGTAAACAATGTTTACCTTGAAAGTGATGAGCTCAAAGGGCGTATTATTGGTAGAGAAGGTCGCAATATCAAAACGCTTGAGATGGTTTTGGGTGTGGATATTATTATTGATGATACGCCAAATACGATTGTTGTGAGTAGTTTTAATCTCTATCGTCGTGCGATTGCCACAAAAACTATAGAGCTTCTTGTGGAAGATGGACGTATCCAACCAGCACGCATTGAGGAGATATACCAAAAAGTATGTGACGAGTTTGAAGAGAAAATTCTTCAAGAGGGTGAAGATGTCGTCGCAAAAATGGGAATCGCTCCTATGAATCCTGAGCTTATGAAGCTAATCGGGCGATTGCGATACCGCGCAAGTTATGGACAAAATGCACTCGCGCATACGCTTGAAGTGGCGCACCTAGCAGGAATGATGGCCGCTGAAATGGGTGGAGATCCAATACTTGCTAAAAGAGCAGGGCTCTTGCATGATATCGGGAAGGCTTTGACACATGATGTAGATGGAAATCATATTGATCTTGGCGTAGAGGTGTGTATGCGATACAACGAGGGCGAAGTTATTATCAATGCCATCTATGCACATCATGGACAAGAAGAAATTAAAAGCATCGAGTGTGGCGCTGTTTGTGCTGCTGATGCGCTTTCTGCTGCTCGTCCTGGAGCGCGACGTGAAGTGCTAGAGAGTTTCTTAAAACGTGTGAGTCAGGTTGAAGAGATTGCCACAAGATACCATGGTGTGAAACAATGTTATGCGATAAATGCAGGACGTGAACTCCGTGTTATCGTCAATGCAACCCTGATAAACGACGATGAATCCGTACTTTTAGCAAAAGAGATTGCAAAAGAGATTGAGGAGAAAGTCCAATATCCCGGTGAGATCAAAGTCAATGTAATCCGCGAGATGCGAACAACAGTTTTCGCTCGATAAACTTCTTTACATGTAAGCTTAAAAAGGCTTACATGTAAGCCTTTTTAA
>JAVHOA010000022.1:0-21641 GCA_036169815.1 Sulfurimonadaceae bacterium | reverse complement strand
GTCATGGTGCTGAGTCAGCGCTTGTGAACCCTGCTCTTATCACTTCTGTAGAAGGAACTGAAGTTGAGTTTGGTGGAACTTTATTTATGCCAAAAGTTGAGAATACGCAATCTGTATATACTACTCCTCCTACTACATATACAGCAACAAGTAAAAGCGATGCAAATATGAATATGATTCCAGAAGTGTCTCTCGCATCTAAAGTTTCAGATAATTTATATGTAGGTGTTGGTATGTGGGGAACTGCAGGAATGGGGACAGATTATCGTACCGCAACAACTGGCACTCAATTCCAAATGGTTACAAATTTACAACTAATGCAATTTGGTGTTCCAGTAGCATATAAAGTTGCAGGCTTAAGTCTCGCAGTTACTCCAATACTACAATATGGTTCTCTTGACATCAACTATGTATCTCAAGCAGGTACAGTGGGTGCAGGTGCTGCACAAGATTTACAATTTGGTTACAATTTAGGTGCTGCTTATGAGATTAGCGGATTGACTGTAGGTGCGACTTATAAATCACAAATTGACATGAAATACAAAGGTCAATTAACTGGAGCAATGACTGGTTTTGGAGTTCCTTATGCAAACGATAAGCTTTCTACTCCAGCTGAAATGGGTGTGGGTATATCATATAAAATGGGTGAAAGTACATTAGCTGTTGATTACAAAAAGATTCAATGGTCAAAAGCAAAAGGTTATGAAGATTTCAAATGGGATGATCAAAATGTGATTTCTGTTGGTTACCAATATGAAACAAAAGATTGGGCAGCGCGTGTCGGTTATAATTATTCTAAAAGTCCAATTTCTGAACAAGCTGCAAGATCTATGGGTACATTTATGGGTGGACAAGGAGACTTCGCAGGTTTAATTAATACTTTTAACTTATTAGGCTTCCCTGCGATTGTACAATCACATGTATCAGTTGGTGGAACATATAACGTTAGTAAAACTACTTCATTTGATGTAGCATATACATATACTCCTGAAGTAAGTAATACATATAAAAACTTTCAAGGTTTAGACGTTACAACAAAACACTCTCAAACAGGTGTAAGTGGACAAGTCTGTTTCAAATTCTAGTCTTTAAAGTTTATATTCATTCTCCGTCGCCTTCGGGCGACACTCTTTCTTTTTCTTCCTTCTATTTTTACTTAAACACATAAAAAAATAGCTTACATGTAAGACTTTTTTTCATTCCCCATAATGTGTCCACATTCTCAAAATCCTTATTTTTTTATCATTTTCAATCACTTCATACACTAATCGATGTTGTATATTTATTCTTCTTGAGTAGGTACCGCTAAGATTTCCAACAAGTTTTTCGTATGGCGGTGGATTTTGAAAAGGGGTTTGGGAGATGATTTGCATAAGCTCTTTGGCTTTTTTGTCTAAATTTGCGGCTGATAGTTTTTTTGCATCTTTTAGGGCTTGTTTGCTGTAAAGAATTTTATAGCTCACCACTCTATCTTTTCACTAAACTCACTATCATCTGCTTTCATCGCATCTATTATTGAGGACGCCATATTTGGTATTGAGTTGAGATACAAACTCTCTTCTATGGCATTCCAATCCTCTTGAGAGATCATGACAACGTTATTTCGTTTTCCTGTAATAAGTATTGGCTGGTGCGTTTGTGCTGTTTCATCGATAATATTATAAATATCTGCTCTTACTTGACTCACCGACATTACTCTTGTCATTTTACTCTCCTTGTATGATTTAAAAATTGTACTATATGTCGTACGTTGTGTCAATGAAAACGGCTTACATGTAAGCAATTCCATACTAATTTGGATGCAACTCGCGTTTCAACTCTTTTGGAAGATGGGCAAAGGGAAATTTTTGCTCCCCTCTTTTTACCTCTCCATCAAACACCATCACATCAAGCGTCATATCTTTTTGATAAAAACGTAAAAGTTTATAAGTCACGCCATCGCGTGTAAACGAGATTTTTTTATTGCTTAGCTCGATTGTTGGTTTTTTGTTTTTTGCCATGAATTCTCTATAATTTTAATGTGATACAATTATATCTAAATGATAGTAAGGGAATATTTTGAAACTTATTTATAGGCTACACGCTATCGAACGAATGTTTGAGCGCGATATTTCAGAACTGGAAGTTGAAAATGTTTTGTCATAGGGTGAACTGATAGAAACATATGATGATGATAAGCCTTATTCCATTGTAACATTGGAAAAAAATGGAGCGACTATAGTTTTTAAACATGTTCCTGCTTTGATTTGTTCCAATTGTGGTGAAGAGTATATTGATTCGATTATTACAAGAGAGCTGTTTGAAAAAGCGCATGAAATTCAAAAAAGCGGTGTTGCTGTAGATATTCGTGAATACTCTGGAGATGCTGCATAAAGTCTATGCAGCAGTTAAATTACTTGAGGTAGATTCCTGTCTCTTTTATCTCGATGAGATTTTTTTCTGCTAACTCTGTGAGCGAGGCTTTGAAGGCTTTTTTACTGAGTCCAAATGCTTTTGTGATAAGCTCGGCATCGCTTTTGTAGTTGTAAGGCATACTGCCGCCATTTTCTTTGATGAGAGAAAGCACTTGTGAGGCTGCGTCTTTTTTGCGCTCTTGACCGAGTTTGGTCAGTGAAATATCAAGATTGCCATCCGTGCGGATATTTTTGACGTACGCTGTGCGTTTATCGCCTACATGTAAGGGTTCAAAAACCTCATTTCTATAAATGAGTCCATTATATTTATCATTGACAATCGCTTTAAATCCAAGCGGTGTTTCTTCATACACTAAGATTTCTACATTGCAGTTGTGAAAGAGCCCTTTTGGTCTTATCTCAAGGTATTTGCCTATTTTTTGTGTTCCGACAAGTCTTGGGGTGAGCTCATCTTGGATGACGCGAAGCAATTTTTTTTCTCCAAGGGAAAAAGGTTGTTTTTGCAGTGCTTTTGGCACAAAAAGATCTTTTGGCAATCCCCAATCGACAAAGGCTCCGATTTTTGTCACGTCCACTACTTCAAAAAAACCAAACTGATCTTTCATTGCTTTTGGTGTGAGCGTTGTTGAGACGATGCGATCTTCACTGTCCGTGTAAACAAACACCTCTAAAAGATCGCCAATCTTCATACTCTCTTTAAAATATTGATTTGGCAAAAGAACATCGCTGCCATCTTCTGCGAGAAGATAGATCCCTGGAGTTGTATATCTGTCGATAAGCAGTGTGTTGATGCGTCCGATCTCTAAAGTGGGTGATTGTGTCAAAATGAAGCCTTTGCATGGTATGCAAGATTATATCTAAATTCAGTTTAATAAATATTTTACATTAGTTTTGCTACAATGCGCATCCGCTTTGCTGTTTTGTACACAATAAGTGAATGTTTGTATCTGCACACTCGAGTTTAGACACAAGTATTGGCTGGATTTTCCAGACCTCAAAAGCGGCAAAGATTTAAAAAACAGGAGCTTTCAATGAAAGTACGTGCTTCAGTAAAGAAGATGTGTGACGATTGTAAAGTCGTTAAAAGAAAAGGGATTGTCAGAGTAATCTGTAAAGATCCAAAACATAAACAAAGACAAGGATAAGAATGGCACGTATTGCTGGTGTGGACTTACCTAAGAAAAAACGCGTAGAGTACGGACTAACATATATTTATGGTATTGGTCTATTTCAATCACGTCAAATTTTAGCAGCGACAGGAATCAATCCTGATAAACGCGTATTTGATTTGGATGCAGAAGATGTTGCGGCTATCACTAAAGAACTTCGTGAAACTCACGTTGTAGAGGGTGATCTTCGTAAACAAGTTGCTATGGATATTAAAGCATTGATGGAACTCGGTTCTTACCGTGGTCTTCGTCACCGTCGTGGTCTTCCATGCCGTGGGCAAAAAACTAAGACAAACGCGCGTACTCGCAAGGGTAAACGTAGAACTGTCGGCGCAGCGTAAGGGATTAGAGAATGGCAAAAAGAAAAGCTATACGTAAAAAAATCGTAAAAAAGAACATTGCTCGTGGTGTAATTCACATCTCTGCATCTTTTAACAATACTCTTGTGACTATTACCGATGAAATGGGAAATATGATTGCTTGGAGTTCTGCTGGTAGCCTTGGTTTTAAAGGTTCAAAAAAATCTACTCCGTTTGCAGCGCAGCAAGCAGTAGAATCAGTTGTTGAAAAAGCAAAAGTTCATGGAATTAAAGAACTAGGTATTAGAGTTCAAGGTCCTGGTTCAGGTCGTGAGACGGCTGTTAAAGCTGTAGGTGCTATCGAAGGTATTCGTGTTACATTTATGAAAGATGTTACACCATTACCACATAACGGTTGTCGTGCACCAAAACGTCGTAGAGTTTAAGGAGATTACTGATGGCAAGATATAGAGGTCCAGTAGAAAAAATCGAACGTAGATTCGGTGTGAGTTTGGCACTTAAAGGTGAACGTCGTTTAGCAGGAAAATCTGCTCTAGACAAACGTCCATACGCTCCAGGTCAACATGGTCAACGTCGTAAAAAAGTATCTGAATATGGTTTACAACTAAACGAAAAACAAAAAGCGAAATTTATGTATGGTGTTTCTGAGAAACAATTCCGTGCACTTTTCCAAGAAGCAAATCGCCGTACTGGTAACACAGGTGCGATTTTAGTTACACTTCTTGAAACTCGTTTAGACAATGTACTTTACCGTATGGGATTTGCAACGACTCGTCGTTTTGCACGCCAATTGGTAAACCATGGTCACGTTCTAGTTGATGGAAAACGTGTTGATATTCCTTCATACGCTGTAAAAGCAGGTCAAAAAGTTGAGATTCGTGAAAAAAGCAAGAAAAACCCTCAAGTTGTTCGCGCTATTGAGCTTACAAACCAAACTGGTTTAGCTCCATGGGTTGATATTGATGCTGATAAAGTATTTGGAATCTTTACTCGTTTACCAGAACGTGAAGAGGTTATCATTCCAGTAGAAGAACGTTTAATCGTTGAGCTTTACTCGAAATAATAATATATAAAAAAGGCGTTAAGAATGAACAAGATAAAAACTACTCCGCTTATTCCACAAGAGTTTGTGGTTGAGCAGATCAGTGATAACGAAGCGAATATTATCGCTTATCCATTCGAGACGGGTTATGCTGTATCTTTAGCTCACCCGCTTCGCCGTTTCCTATTAAGCAGCTCTGTTGGATATGCTCCAATAGCTATTAAAATCGAAGGCGCTAAGCATGAGTTTGACTCTGTGCGTGGTATGCTTGAAGATATTTCTGACTTTATCATCAACCTAAAAGGGATTCGTTTTAAACTTAAAGGTGGTGCAACTTCAGTTGAAGTCAACTACAGTTTTGTTGGTCCATGTGAAGTTAAAGGAAGTGATCTTAATAGTGATGAAGTAGAAGTTGTTACACCTGACGCATTCTTAGCAACGCTAAATGAAGATGCGACATTAAACTTTAGCATCATCATTAAACAAGGTATTGGTTATGTTCCAAGTGAAGATATCAGAGAGGAACTCAAAGAGGGTTACATCGCTCTTGATACTTTTTTTACTCCGGTTCGTAGGGCGACTTACAAAATAGAAAATGTTTTGGTAGAAGATAATCCAAACTTTGAAAAAGTTATACTTAATATCGTTACTGATGGCCAAATCACTCCAATTGATGCGTTTAGAAACTCTTTAGAGGTTATGTACGCGCAACTTGCAGTATTTAACAGTGAGATTAGCATTAAAGCTCCAGTTTCTATTGAAAGAGCTGAAGAAAGTGCTGAACTTAAAAAGTTAACTGCACGTATTGAAGATCTTGGTTTAAGTGCTAGAAGTTTTAACTGTTTAGATCGTTCAAGTATCAAAATGATTGGTGAAATTGTATTGATGAGTGAAAATGATCTTAAAAATGTTAAGAATTTAGGTAAAAAATCGTTTGAAGAGATTTTAGAAAAAGTGCAAGAATATGGTTTTGCAGTTGGCATGGATCTTTCCGATGATTTAGTAAGTTCATTAAAAAAGAAAATAGAAGCTGAGTAAGCTTAAAGAGGATTTTAGATGAGACATCGTCATGGATACCGCAAACTTGGTCGTACAAGTGCTCACCGTGCAGCACTTCTTACGAACTTAAGCATTGCATTAATTGAAAATGGTAAAATAGAAACTACTGTACCAAAAGCAAAAGAGCTTCGTTCATTTGTTGAAAAATTGATTACAACAGCTGGCAGGGGTGATGCAAATGCACACCGTGCAGTTTTTGCAGCTCTACAAAACAAAGAAGCTACTAAAAAATTGGTAAACGAAATAGCTCCAGGGTACGTTGAACGTGCTGGTGGATATACTCGTATAGTAAGAACTCGTATTCGTCGTGGTGATGCTACATCTATGGCGTTTATTGAATTAGTATAATCTAATTCACCCCTTCTCGGGCTCTGCCCGAAAAACCTCACACCACAAAAAAAATACCCAATTGAGATCTATAAATACAAGGTGTTTAGAGTTGTCAATTACTTTATAAAAAGAGAATTTCATGGCACATTTTGGATTTGGAACATACAGGATTAGTGAGCATAATCCCTTACATGTAAAGGCTTTGCAAGAGGCTATAAAAAGTGGTATCACTCTGCTTGACACATCGACAAACTATATGGATGGAGAAGCGCAAAGGGCTATTGCGAAGGCGATGGCATCTTTGAGTGATGCACTTATTGCAAATGTTGAGATTGTCTCTAAAGTAGGTTATATTCAAGGCAAAACGCTCCAACGTCATCAAGAGGAAAATTTTGAAGAGGTCGTTGCCTACAGTCCGACGTGTTATCACTCTATCGCACAAAGTTTTATTAAAGATCAGATTACTGTTTCACTTGAAAATCTTGGAGTTGATTGTATCGATTGTTTGCTCTTGCATAATCCCGAATATTATATGCTTGATGCAATAAATCGTGGAGTAGAAAAAGAGGAGCGCGTCGATGGGATGCTCCAGCGAATCTTTGATGCCTTTTTGGCTTTAGAAGAGGAGGTGCGGACTGGACGGATTAAAAGCTATGGAATTAGTTCAAACAGTTTTGCAAAAGCCCAAGATGATGAAGAGTTCCTGCCTTATGCACAACTCCTAGATTTTGCCTCCGATGCAGCCAAAGAGCTTTGCAATAAACAACATAGTTTTACCACGATACAACTTCCCATCAATCTGCTTGAGCAAGAGGGTCTCGTATGTGCTGCTTGGGCGAAAAAAAATGGCCTTAGAGTGCTGGCAAATCGACCTTTGAATGCTCAAAAAGAGAGAAAGATGTATCGCCTCGCTGAATATGAGGAGCCAAGAGAGTACTACTATTATCTCAATGAGCTTTTAGAACTCACGGATAACAAAGTGTTAGAGCCAGTTTTTAATCTTGTCTCACAACTTGATGAGAGCAAGCATAGATTTGGCTGGGTAGGCGAATACGATGTTTTCCTTTTCTCTCAAATCGTGCCACAAGTAAGAAAGTTTATGCAACCACTTGATGATGAGAATAGAGCAACTTTGATCGACATGATAGATAAGTTTTTGCAAGAGTATGGCAAAATGGTTGCCCATGAGTGTTCAAGAACTACAAAAAGAGAGTTAGCGGAGGAATTTGGATCTTGCCAGCTCTCTTTGCAGCATTGCGCCTTGAATTTTTTACTTGAGAATGAAAATATCGATTATGTGCTCGTTGGAGCGAGAAAAATCTCCTATGTTGCAGAGCTTGTTTCCATAAGTGCACAGCTGCTTAAGGATTGATACAAGGAATATCTTTTATTGCTTGTTAAGCAATATTTGCATATTTTATGCCTAAAACAAAATAAGGTTTACAATGATTCCCTTTACAGATGAGGAGCTAATGGCTCCAGTGCAAAATGTTATAGAAAAGGTGCGTCCATCTCTGGCTCTTGATGGTGGAGACATAGCCTTTTTGACGGTCAAAAACTCAAAAGTCTATGTCCAGCTTCGTGGTGCGTGTGTTGGATGCGGAAGCAGTGGAACTACACTCAAATATGGAGTGGAAAGACAGCTGAGAATGGATATTCATCCAGAGATTACAGTTGTAAATGTGCCAATGGGCATGGAAAACGATATAGAGAATCTATAAAATCAGGACAATAGCTTGAGTAAAATTAGTAAATACAAAGTCCTTTCTTTAGCAAATGAAAGTTTTTTAAAATCTGAATATTCTGTTGCGCTAAGACACTTTGCCGAGGTTTTACATGAGTATCCTGACTCTAAAGAAGCATATAATGGCGCGATTTTGGCAGAAATGGCGATGAGCGGTGAAGATGGAGCCGAGGCACTTTTTGATTATTACACGATTCTAAAAGATGAAAATAAAGAGGAAGCCGATACGGTAATCTCTGAAATCTTAGAAACAATCGATGGCTCACTCGAGCAACTCAAAACAGTGTTTTCTCAGCCCCTCAAAGAAAGACTTGAGCAAGAAAATGGAATTTTATATGAAGATTTTATTACTTTAGTGAAAGAGGATGGCAATTTTAAAGAGGTGTTTGAAAATATTATGTTTTCAACGAAAGTGATTATCTCGGAGAAAGAGGATTTTGTAGATTTCTTAGAGAGACTCATCAAACATGGTTTTAAAGAGATGGCGCTTGGTTATTTAGAGGGCGCTTTGTCTGTATATCCAAACGACAGCCATTTAAGAAAGCTGTTAAAACGTCTAGCAAAAGCGAGTAGCATTGAAAATAGAGCTTCCTAATCAACCTTATAAATATGTCACTGAAAACTCTGCGGAGTGTGATGGCCAAACGGCGTTTGTCAAAACTGCACAAAACGAAAAATATGTCCAAAGTGCAAGAGAGCACGGTGCGCATTCGATTGTAGAGGTCGCAGATATTGCGCATCTTTTCGGACTTGACCGCATTAAAATCATCGGCATTACGGGAACAAATGGCAAAACAACCACCGCAAGTGCGATTTACTCGCTCCTTCTTGATTTGGGGTATAAAGCGGCGATGCAAGGCACAAGAGGATTTTTTCTCAACGATAAAATCGGTGAGGGAAAAACACTTACAACGCCGAGTGTTTTAAACACATACCGCCATATTTACCAAGCGGTGCGTGAAGGGTGTGAATATTTTGTGATGGAAGTGAGTTCCCATGCAATCGTGCAAAGAAGAGTTGAGGGAATCAATTTTGCCCTTAAAGTGCTTACAAATATCACGCAAGATCATCTTGATTTTCATAAAACTTTAGCTGAATATACAATGGTGAAAAACAGTTTTTTTAGCGATGAAAGTAAAAAGCTCATCAACAAAGATGAGGCAAAAGCCTCGTTTAACATAAAAAATGCCTACACCTACGGCATCGAAAATCCAGCGAGCTATAAACTGATGGCATATTCACTCAACAATGGCTCTAGCGGGATTATTCAAAACTTTGAAAAAATTGTTCCTTTTCAAGCTTCGCTGCATGGCTTTTTTAATCTTTACAATCTTTTAGCGGCGATGGCGGCGGTGGATTTGGTTAGTGATAAATCTTTAGAAGAAATTGCAGATGTGGTTGAAAACTTTGCAGGTGTGAGTGGAAGAATGGAGCAAGTAAGCCAGACTCCAAATGTTATTGTGGATTTTGCGCATACTCCAGATGGAATGGCGCAGGTTCTCAATGCCCTTAAAGAAAAAGAGCTTTTAGTTGTTTTTGGAGCTGGGGGAGACAGGGACCATTCCAAACGTCCATTGATGGGTAAAGTGGCTTCCAGCTTGGCAAAAAAAATCTACATCACAAGTGACAATCCGCGCCATGAAGACCCAGATGTCATAATAAGTGAAATACTCTCGGGCATTGAAGACAAAAGTAGTGTTGTCGTGGAACCAAATCGCAGACGTGCCATTGAAATGGCTTTAGAAGAGCAAGGTAAAGATGAGGTTGTTGTGATTCTTGGAAAAGGGGATGAAGCCTATCAGATTATTTATGATGAATATCTTCCTTTCGATGACCGCGACGTTGTAAGAGAGTTACTGCATATGCAAAAGTAATTTTACTTTTGCACAAAGCGAGCGCTCTGACTTGCATTGTGAGGTCAAAAAGAGCTTATATGATGCGTGTAGTTTCAAAAAATAAAATCAAACGGCGTAATTTCGCTATAATTCGCAAAATTTTTAGACGGAGAACATTGTATGGGAATTCCTCAACCGGCTTTTTATATCTTCAAGTGCGAACAATCAGCACCTCCAGGGATGCCAAAGCCTTCATGCGTCAATCCCCAAACGCAGGACCTTTTTCAATTTTTAGCACAAACATTGATGCAAAAAGGTATTATGGGAACAGTGCAACCTATTCGTACTTCATGTATGAATCGTTGTAATGCAGGTCCAATCATGTTGGTTGAACCAGGGCATACAATGTATGTAGGCTTAGATAAAGCAAAAATCGAGCGTATTATTGATGAGCATATCATCGGCGGCAATGTGGTAGAAGAGTATGTTATTTCTCAAGAGTTATGGGATGCTCCAATCACACCAGCGCAGATGCAAGCTCAAATGGGACGCTAATTTTTTAAGGGTAAAAAATGACAATAGAGATGTTGTATAGCAAGATACACCGCGCAACAGTAACAGATGCGAACCTCAATTATGTAGGTTCTATCACAATCGATGAGGAGCTTTTAGAGGCTTCTCAAATGCGCGTAGGACAAAAAGTTGAGATCTTAAACATTAACAATGGTGAGAGATTTTCAACCTATATTATTTTAGGCGAACGTGGCAAACGTGATGTTTGTCTCAACGGTGCAGCTGCACGAAAAGTGCATAAAGGCGACAAAATCATCATCGTAGCGTATGCAACCTATGATGAAAAAGAGCTTGACACCTACAAACCTCGCGTTGTTATTGTTGATGAAGACAATAATATCGCTTCAGTCTCACAGAGCATCTAACAAGATGCTTCTTTGAGAGATTTTCCTCCTTGTTTCAGTTTTGTGTGCGCATAAATTAGTTAAAATCTCACATGCAAAAATTTGAAAATTTCCTCCTCAATCACCTTCCCAAAGTAGCAAGTATCCATCCCTACTATGAAGATGCGATTCATAATATGCTCAAAGCTGGCGGGAAGCGTTTTCGTCCAGCACTTTTACTTGGTGTTGTAGGCGCATACAATCCACTTTTACTTGATGGCGCAAGAGAGGTAGCACTGGCTATTGAGATGTTGCACACCTACTCTTTAATCCATGACGACCTCCCAGCTATGGACAACGCAGCACTGCGCCGCGGCCATGCTACCTTACATGTAAGCTATGATGAGGTCACGGCTATTCTTGTTGGCGATGCCTTAAATACTTACGCTTTTGAACTCCTCAGCAACACACCATTTAGTGATGCCACGCGTGTAAAACTTATCCGTGAACTTGCAAGTAACGGCGGACTTGGCGGGATGGTTTTAGGGCAAGCGATTGACTGTTATTTTGAGAACAAACCGCTTGGTTTAGAAGAGATAAAACACTTACATGTAAACAAAACAGGCAAGCTCATCGCAGCATCTTTAAAGATGGGAGCGATTATTGTAGCCCAAGAGAAACTTGCAGAGGAGCTCTATGCATTTGGACTCAAGCTTGGGCTTTTATTTCAGATTCAAGATGATATTTTAGATGTCACACAAAACGATGAAGAAGCGGGAAAAACAACCAACAATGATGAAAACAAAAACAGTTTTGTAACACTGCTTGGACTCGAAGCGGCACTTCAGGAAGCCGACGCATTGGCTGAAGAGCTCACCAAAAAGATGGAGGGTTTTGATGCACGATTGTACACAGAACTCTCCCCCCTTTTAACAAACTATATTACCAGACACAAAGGATAAGACAATGGCAAATGCAATGCGTCAAAAGATGGCAAACAGCATAAGATTTTTAGCAGCAGACATGGTGCAAGCAGCAAATTCTGGGCATCCAGGTGCTCCAATGGGACTCGCAGATGTGGCAGTCGTTTTGAGTGAGCATCTGCGCCACAATCCAAAAAATCCTTCATGGCTCAATCGTGACAGATTGGTTTTTTCAGGCGGCCATGCGACAGGTCTTATCTACTCGCTCTACTATCTTTGGGGGTATGGTTTAGAGATAGAGGATCTCAAAAACTTCCGTCAGTTGGATTCTAAAACTCCAGGACATCCTGAGTTTGGGCACACAAAAGGGATTGAAATCACAACAGGGCCACTTGGTCAAGGTGTCGCAAATGCAGTTGGTTTTTCAATGGCAAGTAAGTTTATGGGCGCGCAACTCAATAGCGAGACTGCAAAACTCATCGATCATAATGTGTATTGTTTGTGCGGGGATGGGGATTTAGAAGAGGGCATAAGTTATGAAGCGTGCTCCATCGCGGGACACAACAAACTTGACAATCTTATTCTTATTTATGACTCCAATCGCATCACCATTGAGGGTTCTACGGATCTTTCTATCAGTGAGAATATCCGTGGACGATTTGAGTCGCAAGCATGGGAAGTTTTTGAGTGTGATGGGCATAACTATGATGCAATAAACAGCGCCATCACAAGTGCAAAAGCAAGCACAAAACCAGCCCTCATCATCGCACACACGACCATTGCAAAGGGTGGAGGGAAACTTGAAGGTTCTCATCACTCACATGGTGCTCCACTTGGAGAAGATGTGATCGCTGAAGCGAAAAAAGCATGCGGTTTTGATCCAGAACAGAAATTTTTTGTCAGTGAAGATGTGATGGCACGTTTTCGTTGTGCGATTGAGAAGGGTGATCTTTTAGAGCGTGAATGGATTCACTCTCAAAAAACCATGCCTTTGATGGAGCAAAATGCGGCACTTGAAGCACTTCAAAACCCAGATTTTTCTAAAATTGCATGGCCAGTTTTTGATAAAGCAGATGCAACGCGCAACACAAACGGCAAGATTATGAATGCCATTGCACGAGCGTTGCCATCTTTCTTGGGCGGTTCGGCAGATTTGGGTCCATCAAACAAAACAACACTTGAAAATATGGGTGCTTTTCCAAAGGGAAGAAATATCTATTTTGGCATCCGTGAACACGCCATGGCTTCCATCGTCAATGCGATGGCGCTTTATGGGCCATTGCTTCCATTTAGCTCCACGTTCTTTGTGTTTTCAGACTACATGAAGCCATCTGCGCGCATTGCAGCCCTTGCTGGAATTCAGCAGTTTTTCATCTGGACGCACGATAGCATCGGCGTGGGTGAAGATGGACCAACGCACCAGCCAATCGAGCATTTAAGTCAGTTTCGTGCACTTCCAAACTTCTATGTTTGGCGACCTGCTGATGGAGGGGAAAATATTGTAGCTTGGCAAGTTGCACTAGGTATGAAAAAATCTCCATCTGCATTTGTCTGTTCACGCCAAAATCTTCCTGTTTTACCAGCGTGTATCAAGGGCGAGATTGCAAAAGGTGGCTATCTTTTAAGCCAAGATGCAGAGGCGACAATCACTTTAATGGCTTCAGGTTCTGAAGTGGGACTAGCGCTAGAAACCAAAACGGTTTTAAATGCACGCGGTATCAAAGTTAATGTTGTGAGCGTGCCATGTTTTGATCTTTTCATTGAGCAAGAGAGCGCTTATATCGACTCTATCATCGCAGTTAGTACAAAAAAAGTAGCCATCGAAGCAGCGCGTGGGCTTGAGTGGTACCGTTTGGCTGATGTTGTGATTGGGATGGATAGTTTTGGAGCTTCAGCGCCTGCGGAACAACTGTTTGAAAAATTTGGCTTTAGTGCAGACAAGATAGCGAATAAAATATAATTTTTTATGCTATTGCAAATGAATTGTGCTAGAATAAACGAATTTTAAAAATCGACAAATGGAGCAGAAATGTTTGGATGTAGCGCAAAATTAGCAGAGTTGGAGAAAAAATACAAAGCACAAATGGCAGAACTTGAATCAAAAAATGATGATTTAAGACGCGAGGTAAGTGCTTTACAAAACGAAAGAAATCAGCCAAAACCTGAGGACTACGGAGTAGAGTTTGTACATATAGTTGTAGAAAGTTATGAAGATGGAACCCATTTTTTACAATCTATTATTGAAGATAATGTTGTCAAACTTGTTGCCATTAATGATCTTAACGGTAGAACTGTTACAAGAATGCAAAATATTGAAGAGGAAACAGATGCTATCGCAAAATCTGTAGATAGCATTCAACAATACTCAAATCAGTTGGGTGATGATTCAAACTCTCTCAATGACAGTGTTATGTCTATCGCTGAGATTATCAACTTGATTAAAGATATTTCAGATCAAACAAATCTTTTAGCGCTCAATGCTGCCATAGAAGCTGCGCGTGCAGGTGAACATGGACGCGGGTTTGCCGTAGTTGCAGATGAGGTGAGAAAACTCGCAGAGCGCACACAAAAAGCGACGCAAGAGGTTGAGATTAACATTAATGGGCTCAAACAAAACTCGAACTCTATGATGGAGATTAGTTCTACATTTATGAGTGAAACAGGCCGTGTTATGGATGTTTTAGAAGGTTTTAGAGAAAATGTGAGTTTGGTGAGACGCAACTCAACAGAGATTCAAGAAAAAACAGAAGCATTAACAAATGAGCTCCATGTAAGCAATGGTAAAATCGATCATATTGGCTTAAAACTCCAAGGCTATAAATCAATGGCAGCACACAATTCTATTTCTATTGTCGATGAACATAGTTGTCGATTTGGAAAATGGTTTGGTGGCGTTGCATCAACACTGCTAAAAAACCATAGTAGAGAGGTTACAAGTATCAACAAAGATTACGCAAATGTTCACCAAAATGTAAGAAATGAGGTTGAGCTTTGGAACAGTGGCAGAAAAAAAGAAGCACTTGAAGCGATGAAAAGTGTTGAAAAATCAAGCACTGATGCGTTTGAACTCCTTTTATCTATCGTAAGAGATGCCTCAAAAAAATAGGGTGTATCTTTAAATATAAGGCTTTATCACTTCGGTGGTAAGTCCCATCGCGGTGCTCTCAAAGCCGCGAACCTCTTTGATATACTTTTTACAAAATCCCTCAACCATACACGCTCCCGCTTTCCCACGCCAATCGCCACTTTGAAGATAGTTTTCAAGATCATCGGCATCAAAGTTTTCAAACAGATACTCTGTAGAGGAGATATTGATAAGCTGAAGCTTTTTTGAGTGAAATATCTGGCATGTAATGATGGAAGTGATGTTTCCACTTTGTGAAAGAAGGGTATTTCTCGCTTCGCTAAGACAATGCGCTTTGCGTAAAATAGTGCCACTCGCTGAGACGACAGTGTCTGCGACTAAAAGCGGATAATCCTCGATGCCAAAATGTTTGAAATTTGTTTTATATTTTCCAAGAGTAGCGAGGTAAACGAAGTTTTTTGCATCGCGAGCGATGATGGAGTCCTCATCAAACTCGATGCTCTCTTGAACAAACTCGATGCCCGCTGCTCTTAAAAGTGCCGCACGAGTTTGTGAAGAGGAGGCGAGTCTAATGCGCATTTCTTAGTAGAACACCAAGGTAAATCGCACAGATTCCAAGGATGATATTGAGCGGAACCATATATTTTGCGATGATTTTAAGTATCGCACCAGCGCCGATGAGATCGCCACTTTTTATAAGTGTTTCTGCTTTGTTGCGTCTAAGGACCATCGCAAGAAAATTAACACTCATAATGAGCCAAATAGCCTCTTTTAGGTGAACCATATTGTAAAGTTGCATCGCAGTCGTATCGATGACGTTGCCGTTTGCATCCACAGCTGCCATTCTAAAACCATAACCAACTGCCATAATGACCGCCGTGACAATGAGAATAGCGACAAAGGGAGCGACAATGGCAAAAAGACGTTTGAGCGCATGTGCGGCTCGCTCTATTTTGACATGCGTGTTGTCTAACATCTGCATCGATTGGTGGGCTGCAAAACGCATGGCAATCATGCCACCAACCCACACAACCGCACTGATTACATGTAAGAATACGATTTGATCTCTAAAATCTGCAAAAAGCGAATAGATAATCTCTTTCATTCTGATAAAGCCTTTGTTATAAAATCTTGTGCGACTGTTTTCGCTTCTGCGAGCTTGGTAACATCTTTGCCACCAGCTTGAGCAAAATCGGCTCTTCCGCCACCGCCACCGCCAAGAATAGGCGCGACAACTTTGATCCAATCCCCAGCTTTAACCGTAGCGTTTTTGATCCCAGCTGCGATGAGAACTTTATCATCTTTAACTTGAAATAACATGGCACAAAGTGATTGATGCTGATTTTTAAGCGCATCGATACGTTCTTTGATATCGCCCGCTGTAACCTCTGCTACAACATACGCAGTCTCTCCTAACATCTCTACATGTAAGCTCTCTTTAGCTCCATTTTGTAGTTGCGCCATCTCTTGCTTGAGTGTGTTTACTTGCTCTTTGAGCCGCTCAATACCCGCTTGGAGGTCTTGGTTTTTTACACTTTCGCGCGCAAGGTTGAGCGTGTGGCGTTGCGCTTTGATGTAGTTGTACGCTGCGTTGCCACAAACGGCTTCAATACGTCTCACACCAGCACTCACACCGCTCTCTTTTGTGATGATAAAGGTGCCAATCTCTGCGGTGTTACTGACATGTGTCCCACCGCAAAACTCCACAGATGCATCGCCAAAGCGCACAACTCGTACTTTGTCGCCATATTTTTCGCCAAACTGTGCTTTTGCACCGCTTTTGGAAGCTTCCTCAATATCCATCACTTGTGTCACACCAGAAAACGCATGGAGAATATGCGTATTGACACGCTCTTCAACCTCTGCAATCTCTTCGAGTGTCATCGCTTTTGGATGTGAAAAGTCAAATCGCAGACGATTTGCATCAACCAAAGAACCCGCTTGAGCGATATGACTGCCAAGTTTTTCAAAAAGAGCCGCATGGAGCAGGTGCGTAGCCGAGTGATGTTTTTGCACTTCATTGCGTGATTCATCCACTTTAGCGTGTACGATATTGCCTACATGTAAGAGCTCTTTTGTCTCAATATGGCTTAAAATAAGTCCATGAAATTTCTTTGTATCAAGCACATTTGCAATATCTCCAAGCGTGCCAGTATCTCCCGCTTGTCCGCCACTTTGCGCGTAAAATGGGGTGTCACCAAGCAAAACCCAGCCTTTTTGTTTTGCATGGAGCATCTCTACATGTAAGAAATCTTCACTTAATAGTGCCAACACCGTGGCATCTGTACTTTTGTGCTCATAGCCTACAAAGTTGTTTTCGCCAAACTGTTCGAGTAAGGATTTAAAATCGCCATTGGTTGCTTCATCGCCGCTGCCTTTCCACGCCGCTTTTGCACGAGTTCTTTGTACATCCATGAGCGCATCAAAAGTTGCGGAGTCTAGCGTAAGCTCTTTTTCTCTGAGCATATCTTCGGTGAGATCAAGAGGAAAACCAAAAGTATCGTAGAGTTTAAAAGCGACCTCGCCGCTAAAAACCTCTTTTGTCTTGGCGAGTTCTGCGTTAAAAAGCTCGATTCCTGAAGCGATTGTTTTGAAAAATCTTGCTTCTTCAAGTTCAATTTGCTCTTTGATAGCATCGGCTTTGTCTGCTAGATAGGTGTACTCTTTGCCCATAATTGTGACAAGGGTATCGACAAGTTTGTACATAAAAGGCTTGTCAAAACCAAGTAAATATCCATGACGCACGCCACGGCGCAAAATGCGACGAAGTACGTAGCCGCGCCCTTCATTTGAGAAGTTTGTGCCTTGTGCAAGAAGGAAAGTCGCGGTTCGGATATGGTCAGCGATAACACGAAATGAAGCGCCACCCTCGTACATGTAAGGCTTGCCAATCATATGAGAAACTTGGTTTATCAGTGGCATAAAAAGTGAGGAGCCGTAGTTGCTTGTCATCCCCTCTTTGATCGCGACAACGCGTTCTAGTCCCATTCCTGTATCGATGGAAGGCTTTGGAAGTGCTATGAGTGGGCCATCTTTGACTTTTTTCTCATACTGCATAAAAACAAGGTTCCAAATCTCTAAAAATCTATCACCATCGCCGCCCATATAATCCTCTGGACCATTGAAGTTTTCACTCCCTTGATCATAAAAGATTTCGCTACATGGACCACATGGACCTGTGTCGCCCATTTGCCAGAAGTTGTCATGGTCGCCAAGACGCATAATGCGCTCTTTTGCGATATGTTTTTGCCAAATGCGTTCTGCTTCATCATCGCTCTCGTGAACCGTGACCCACAAACGCTCTTTGTCAATTTCTAAAACCTCAGTAACAAACTCCCATGCATAAGCGATGGCATCCTCTTTGAAGTAATCGCCAAAACTGAAGTTTCCAAGCATCTCAAAAAATGTGTGGTGGCGCGCGGTGTGGCCGACATTTTCAAGGTCATTGTGCTTTCCACCAGCTCTGAGGCAGGTTTGGCATGAAGTTGCGCGAGGGTTTGATGGAACAGGAACATCGCCTGTGAAGATAGACTTAAACGGTACCATTCCTGCATTGTTAAAAAGCAGGGTCGCGTCATCTGGAACAAGCGGAGCGCTTTGCATTCTTGCGTGGTTTTTTGATTCGAAAAATCTTAAAAACTCTTCTCTAATATCCATAATATTTCTCACATGTAAAGTTGCGCGATTATAGCCGATTTGAAATTAAGATTAGATAACTTAAGTAAGGGGTTGGGGTGCGGGTTTGTAAAAAAAGAATCCCTGTGCGGTATCGACTCCAAGTGACTCCACGATGGTGGCAGTTGCTTCATCGTGAACAAATTCGGCGACGGTGAGCATATTTGATTTTTTAGTAAAACTGAGGATTGTTTCAATAATAGTGATGGCTTTACTGTCGGTGGCGAGGTCTTTGACAAGAGAACCATCGATTTTAATGATATCTACCTCAAGATTTAAGATGCGTGAAAAGTTGGAGTAGCCGCTTCCAAAATCATCGATGGCGATTTTACAGCCAAATACTCGTACTTTTTGTATGAAAGCTAAGATACTTTTATAGTCCCCAATCGCCTCAGATTCTAAAATCTCAAAAATCACTCTTTCACCGATTTGGGGATATTTGTTGAGGTTTGCTTCTATCATCGCAACAATGTTTGGATTGTTGATATCTTCGATGGAGAGATTGAGGGAAAACTCGCCTTTGTGTGTTGCAATGATGGGAAAACTCTGTTCTATCATGGTTTGTGTGATTTGATGATAGAGATTTGATTCAGTCGCTATATGGAGATAGGGAAAAATGGAGCAGATTTCTCCTGATTCAAGCACAACTCTGGCAAGAATTTCATGCTTGATGACCTTTTTGTCACTGAGGTTCACAATAGGTTGAAAATAGGGAATTACTTTTGTATGTTCAAGGGCTGTTTTGAGCTCTTGCGCTTTTGTGAGATTTGCTTGAATATTCTCGAGGAGATTGAGTGCTTCATGGTAGATGATTGGGTTGTGGTATTTGTTGCTTTTGAGTGCCATATCTGTGGTTTCTAAAAGAGGCTGCACATCTGAAGCTGCAATCTGGATAGTTGGTGTTCTCTCTTCACCATCAAGGATGATGGGTGTTTGAGAAAAATCTGTGAGCACTTTTTTTGCTGTTTGCTCGAGCGAAACGCTTTGGCGTGGTTCATAAAGGATTCCAAAATCATCCGCGCCCAGACGATAATAGCTTGGATTCTTCTCATCAAAAGGAAGGGTTTTGATATGTTTTGCCGTTGCAATAAGGAGTTTATCTCCCGCTTGAATCCCATAAAAATCATTGTAATTTTTGAATTTACGAATATTGATGAGTAACAAGGCTAATTTTTTTTGCGAACCTCGCACTCGCTCCTCATACGCTTTTCTATTGCCTAGTGTTGTAAGTCCATCGGTTCGCGCTTTGCGTTCACTTTGGATGAGAAAGAAGCTAATAAGCACAAGACTACTGATAAATAAAAGCACTAAAAAATAGGAAAAATAGCTTATAAATCGCAAGGCCTGCGTTGCTTCTTTGTCAAAGACATCTTTGACTTTTGTTAAAAGCGTTGCTAGAGTCGAATCGTTTATTTTATTAAATGCATAAGAATACTCAGGGAAGGTGTTGATGATATTGGTAAAATGGAGTAAAAGTTGCTCCAAGCTTTCATTTGTTTGCGTGGGAGAAGCATTTTTTAAACGGAGCACAGCCTCTTTTGTTTCAAGCATAAGCGCTGCATCCATAGCATTTTTGGCGACTAGAACCGTTCCTGCTAATTTGATAGCATTTTGTAAATTTGCTATCTCTTGGGGGCTAGCAGAAGAGAGGGAATCTGTAAGTTTTGTTTCTAAAATCGGGATTGCAGCGATAGAGTTTTTAATGACCGTATTTGAAGTTTGAAAATCATAGTAAGTTTCTATATTTGCATTGTTGTATTTTTGATATTCAAGCAAGGCTAAGTGTGTTTGAGGATAACTATTTTGTAGCGTAGTATTATCAATGAGAGCAGTAACTGCTTCTTGGTTTTTCGTAATCGCTTCTATGAGTTGATCTTGATTTGAGTAAAGAAAAAAAGTATCTGCTGCAACAGCATCGATGATTGTATATTGTGTCGCTGTAATCTCTTTAAATCCAAGTTGGATTGTATTGCGCTGTGTGTAATAGTTGTACGAAAGCGATTGAAAATAAAAAAGGGCAACTAAAGCGCCAAATCCAAGGAGTGCGGTAAGCGTGAGTCGTAGGGAAAGATTCATAGTTTTTGAGACTCCGCCGAGAGTTTGCCACTAAGAGTCTTTAAAAATGCTACAAGCAGTTTTATCTCATGTTTTGAGAGCTTGATTCCGAGATTGTGATTTGACATCGTACTGATGGCTTGGTGCAATGTCGCTGCACTTCCATCATGAAAGTAGGGTGCAGTGAGTGCGATATTACGCAGGGTTGGCACTTTAAAAACATTTTTATCTCGCTCGCGATGGGTCACAACAAAGCGATCATCTACATTTTTAGCTCTTGGTATGGGCGCAATGCCTCCCATCTTTTGAAAAGAGTTTCCACCAATATTGACGCCATTATGGCAACTCACACATCCTAAATTTTTAAAAAGCAGATACCCTTGGAGCTCCTCAGATGAAAGGACTGCTTTTTTTTGTAGATACAAATCAAATTTTGAGTTTGGAGTAATGAGTGTTTTTTCATACTCCGCTATCATCACAACAATATCTTGATTTGTGATATTCGTTCGCTTTGTAATGTTGAAAAAAAGTTTTTTATAATTGGTGTTTGCTTGGAGCCGTGCGCTTGCTTCGCCTAAAGCAAGTCCCATTTCCACAGGGTTATGAATGGGGCCGAGGGCTTGCTGGCTGAGATCTTTTGCGCGTCCATTCCAAAATTGTGTGAAATTAAAGGCGGCATTAAAAACTGTGGGCGAGTTCATGTTGCCTTTTTGAGCGCGTATGCCCAAAGAAAGAGGTGTGCCATTAGCACCATTTGACGCGACATTGTGGCATGAAACGCAAGCAATGGTGCGGTCTTTTGAGAGAATAGAATCAAAAAAAAGTTTTTTTCCAAGAGAAGCTTTGGCCCTGTCATAAGCAATCGTTTGCGGTAGGGGTTGTATGGGCTCAGTGGCGTAAAGGCCGGTTACAAAAATAGATAGAAACGCAAGACAAAACCTCATAAAGCTCCTTTGTTGAATGATTTTCTCTTATTTTTTGTTAAAACTACATAAAGCGGTGAATTTGTTTTAGGGCGCTCTTAAAAAATAATCTCTCAGGTCCTTCAAAATCATCCCTTCCTAAGGGATTTTGGGTATGATAATGACAATTTT
>JAVHOA010000021.1:0-5471 GCA_036169815.1 Sulfurimonadaceae bacterium | reverse complement strand
TTATAAGTATCATGTTGCTTCTGTGGATAAAAAATCATTTTAACAACCTAATTTTAAGCTATTTCGGTAACAGACTTCTTTCTTATGCAAGAAGTATAATTATTTTAGCGAAACTATATTGATAAAAAATTGAAAATAATAAACTTGATTGAAACAGTAGTATTAGTTTTGAGAAAAGAGGAAAAAAGGGCTTACATGTAAGCAAAAAAAGGCTTACATGTAAGGGTTTTAGCATTGGTATGTAGTTTTAAATTCGTATGCTGTTGGACGACCTTCGTCTGGCCAAACATCACGTTCAAATCTATAGTGTTGGTACGCATTGATAAACTCATCAGTAAACACTGGTTTTAAGAAATCATTATCACGAATCAACGACTCTAATGCTCCACGAAGTGTGTGTGGCATTTGAGGAATCCCTTTTTCACGAATCTCATCAAGAGAAAGTTCATACAAATCTTCATCCATTGGGCCAACTGGAACCTCTTTGGTTTGGATACCATCAAGACCTGCCATCATCATAACAGCAAATGCAAGATATGGACATGCTGTACTATCTGGGAATCTCATTTCGATACGTGTAGCTTTTTCACCAGCACCATAAGGAATACGGCAAGATGCTGAGCGGTTTTGGCTTGAGTATGTTAAAACACTCGGAGCTTCAAAACCTGGTAAAAGTCTTTTGTATGAGTTTGTTGTCGGGTTTGTAAATGCAGCAACTGCGCGAGCATGTTTGAAAATACCACCAACATAGTTAAGACCCATTTCAGAGATATTTGCGTAATTTCCTTCTTTGTAGAAAAGGTTTTTACCCTCTTTCCATAAAGATTGGTGTACGTGCATCCCATTTCCATTATCACCAAACATTGGTTTTGGCATGAATGTCGCTGTTTTACCATTGAGGTGCGCTACCATTTTTACGACATATTTATATTTTTGAACATTGTCTGCAGCACCGATAATGTCAGAGAAAACAACACCGATTTCATGTTGCCCTTGTGCAACTTCATGGTGTCCAAGAACAACTTCAAGACCAATTTGTTCCATAATCATCATCATCTCAGCACGTAAATCAACTCCGCTATCTGTTGGAGCTACTGGAAAGTATCCACCTTTTGTGCCTGGACGGTGTGCGTGGTTGTAAGAATCTGGATACGAAGTGTTTGAGTTCCAACCGCCCTCTTCAGTGTCGATTTTATATCCAGCTTCATTGATATTATCTACAAATTTTACATCATCAAAAACAAAAAACTCATTTTCTGGTCCAAAGTAAGCAGCATCAGCAATCCCTAAAGATTCCGCATGTTTGAGTGCCGCTTTTGCGATTGAACGTGGGCATCTTTCATAAGGTTGGCCTTTGTAAATATCATAGACATCACAAAAAACAATGATTGTAGGATCAGCAGTAAAAGGATCTAAAAATGCAGAAGCTGCATCTGGTTTTAAAAGCATATCTGATTTGTTAATCGGTTGCCATGCATCAATTGATGAGCCATCAAATGGTAAGCCACCTTCAAAGTGACCTGCATTGACTGCACTCATTCTGTAAGATACGTGGTGCCATGTCCCTTTGATATCTGTAAATCTAAAGTCCACAAACTGTACTTCATTTTCTTTACAATAAGTAAAGAACTCTTCTACATTATTCACAAATTTTCCCATCAATTCTCTCCTAAACTTAGTTATTTCAAGTATTGTATCCAAGATTTTCCAATTCTTTGGAGATTTTATTGATTAAAAAAGAGGCATTTTTCACTTTTGTTTCGTATGGTTATGCAAGCCTTACTTTTTATAGGGCTTCATAATAAGCAGTAAAGATGGTAATAAAACAAGATCGGCAACAAGAGCACTCAACATTGCCAAAACTGTTAAAACTCCAAAATAGATTGTAGGTGTAAACTCAGAAAGCACCAAAACAAAAAAGCCTATCATAATCGTCACAGAGGTGTAATACATCGCATATCCAACACTCTTATGAGCTCTTTTCATAGCAAGCACTGCATCAAAATCTTTATAATACTCTTCTTTATAGCGATGCAAATAATGAATAGTATCATCCACTGCAATACCAATGGCAATTGAAGCGATGGTAATAGTCATCATATCAAGAGCGATATCAAACGCTCCCATCACTCCAAAAATCACAGAGATTGGAATAATATTGACAGCCATTGCAATAAACATAATTTTGACAGAGCGAAAAAGAATAAAAAATACAACTCCAAGTAACAAAAGCATCAATCCAAGCGTTTTAATCTGCGAGTTAAAAAGAGATTGCAGCATATTATTGTACAAAACCATAAGATTAGAAAGGTGAACATTCTCCTCTTTAAGACCAAGTTTATGCACAAGGTCGTACTTTATCTTTTTCAAAAGTGCATCGCGCTGTAAATCTGCATTTGAATCAACAATGCGGAGTGAAAAGCGGACTTGATTTGCCTCAATATTGACATAGGGCGTAAGCACAATGGGACGAAACTGCTCTGGAAGCTCATTGTAAAGCATGGCAAGGGCAAAATCGTCAAGCTCTTTATTGCCATTGAGATTGCGCCCGACTTCAAGCACGGTTGCTAGTGAAAGTACCTTTCCAACTTCTGGAAGTGTCTCTAAATAGGCATGAACACGTCTGACTACATCCATTTTATCAGCACTAAACCAGTACTGATTTTGATCTTTAATGGCGTTGTATTCATCTTCAAAGAGATCTAAATCATCCTGCGAACTGTGTGCTTTGTTTTGCTCACCTGCGGCTTGTTTTGGAAAATCAATGATAACGTCTAGCGGAGTTGTGCCACCAAGAGAGTTGTCAATCACCGCCATCCCTTTATAGATCTCCGTTGATGGTTGAAAATAGTTAATAAAACTGTTTTCAACCCTTACATGTAAGGCGCTAAAAACACTCCATGCGAATAAAATTACGCTTAAAAAAAGAACAATTTTTTTATGGCGTAAAGCCAAAGATGCGGCTACATTTGTAAGCGAAAAGTTTTTAACACTCGAGGGCGATTTCTTAGGATATTTTAGCAACACTAAAATCGCTGGAAAACTTAAAAAGATGACGATTAAAGAAACAAGTATTGCCAAACTCATCATCCAACCAAGCATAATCACAGGTAAAATCCCCGAAAAGATAAGCGAAGTAAACCCTGCAATCGTCGTAACAATGGCAAAAAATGAGGGTTTTAAAATAGAGGTGACTGTTTTGTGCGCCAACGCCTCTTGTGAAAGATTTGGTTCACTCAAAAGCAGTTCTCTATACCGCACAATAAGATGGATAATCATGGAGATTGTGACAATTAACTGTAAGGAGATAAAGTTTGAAGACACCACTGTCACCTCAAACCCCAGCATTCCAAAAAGCCCCGTTGAAGCGATGATGGAAGCAGTGGCAATCAAAACAGGAATCACCACCCATTTAAACTCCTTGAAAACTCCATACAAAACAAGCACCAAAAGTAGTAAGACAAGTGCACCATAGGTTTGAATATCTTTTTTGACATACGTGATCATATCATCGGCGACCATTGCAACACCGCCCAAAAACAACTCTGATACTTGCGAATTTTTTTGCATAATTGCGCGTATTTGAAGGATATTTTGATGATTTTTTGCACGTTTGAGTTCTCGATACGCTTTGAATGCTTGGATTGCTTCTGGCGTTTGCAGTTTATTTTTTTGCTCTAAGAGTGCTTTGAACTTTTTGTCCTCTTTGAAGTTAATCAAGAGAGCCGTGGTTTTAAAATCTTTTGATACAAGATTATTTTTATAGATTGGATTGGATAAAAACTCTGCTTTTGCAAGTGTTTTATTGGTTTCACTTGATTGAAGGGTTGGAATATTTTTAATCAACTCTTTGAGTGGTTTAGGGGGGCTTTGAAAAAGAGGAACATCTAAAATCGAGACCACATTTGCAACAAAATCGAGTGATTCAAGCTCTGTTTTTAGCGTTTTAAGATTTGCAAGAGTCGCATCACTTAAAAGCTCGCCTTTTGGGCTACATGTAATAACTAAAAACTCAGGAGTTGCATAGCGCTCATTGATGGTTCTTGTATATAAAAGGTCTTTGTCATTTTCTAAAAGCAAAGTCTCAGCCGAAGCATCTACATGTAAGCGTGGGATAAAAAATGCTAAAAAAACAACAAAACAAAGGAGTAAAAAAAGAGTTGTGCGAGGATACTTAATGACTCGCTTTGCGTAAAAACTGTTTATCATCTAGATAGTATCGGTATTCAATTCTGCTAAAAACTGCTCAAAACTTTTTCTTTTGAGTGCGGCGGCGAACTGATTTCTATAGGTTTGCACGATGCTTACTCCAAACATATCAACGTCATAGATAAGCCACTCTTTGTCATCTGCTTGATAAAACTTGTAAATCACGCTTTTGCGCTCAGTTTTTGTGATAAGAAAACTTTGCACACTGAGGCGTTTTCCTTTTCCCATTTTCGCTTTTTCAAACGCTAGCTTTTCATCTGTGTAGAGATGCAGTTTTCCAGTATAGGAGTTTTTTATTTTTTTGTTAAATATGGTATGAAATTTGGCTTTTTCCTTCTCGCTTAAACCCATATAAGTGGCTTTTCCAAGGCAGAGTGTCCCCATAAGTTTAAAGTCAAAAAGAGGATCGACTATTTTGAGAAGTTCACTATCTTGCTTACTCTTTGAGAGCGTTTTGTCTTTTAAAATAGCAGTTACTTTTTGAGAATTTTTTTCCATCATCTCGGTAATACTCTCTTCAACGCCTGCATAAAGATTTAAGAAAAATCCAAATAAAAATAAAAATAAAAACGACTTCAAAACTACTCCTTAATTAACATTTCACGATGTTGTTCGTAGGCATCTCGAATAAAAGGGTACAAATCAAGCGCATCTTTTCTAAACTCTTTATACTCATCTGCCTGCAATGAACCCTCATTGAGATATCGGTACGAGATTATACCCCAAGACTCATAGAGATTTTGAGTTATATTGTACTGGCGGTAATCATTATAATAGACGGGATCCACCGCGGTGTCTGCAAAACCGCCCGCGAGATCACGCAGATTATAGTGTCCTAAAATTGGTAAAACCACGGGAAATCCACTGCCGACTCCATAATACCCGAGTGTCTGCCCAAAATCCTCATTACTTTTTTGAAGCCCCAACCAAGTGGTCGCTGGATCAAAAAAGCCAAAAAGACCAAAGGTTGTATTGACTCCAAAGCGCTCTACATCAATCCATGCACGCTCAAATTTTGCCTGCAAGAGATTGTTAATGAAAGTGATTGGAAACTTGAGATTATCAAAGAAAGATTTTACACTTGAACGCACAACTTGCGGAGCCACATAATCATAGCCTTTAAAAACATAGGGATCAATAATATTCATAAAAAGAAAGTCATTAAAATCAGTCATAACACGATTGTAACCGCTCAAAGGATCAAAAACCTCTTTTTTTGGTTCACTAAACTCATCACTAAAATCCTCTGCATCCACTGCAAA
>JAVHOA010000020.1:0-1161 GCA_036169815.1 Sulfurimonadaceae bacterium | reverse complement strand
GCCATACCCATTGCTTTTGCGCCAGTACCAATCATTGTTGATCCGTTTGTTGCAAACGCAGAAGTTGTTCCTAAAGCTAAAGCCGCCACTACAGCCAATTTAATTGTTTTTTTCATTTTATCTCCATTAGAGTTATTAATTTGTTCAAACGCCATCAAGTGCGTTTTGACTGCAAGCATTATATGTGAGTTAAAATAAGTCGAAACTTAAGTCAAATTTAATTTTCATAAGATTTTTTAATATCTAGAATAAAAAAAATGCAAATAACCTATATACTGATAAAAGTTATAACACACCATTATCAAAATGGCATTTTTTGTGCTTTATTTCATATTTTGAAACACTTTATAATAATTTTAGAGTTTTTAAGCATTCTTTACAAATATCAAGTTTTTATCACATTTGAGTATTTTTGTAACAATCTTATCACATAAATATCAAGATAGCTCCCTAGCAAACGGTGTTCATTTACTAAAAGTGCAAAATATTCAACTAAAATAACTCACTCAAATAGAAAAAGGATAGTAAAAATGAGAAATGAATTTATAAAAGCGATGGATTTTAGACATGCTTGCAAGCTCTTTGATGAGCGGAGAAAAATATCTGACGAGGATATTGGCACCATAGTGCAATACGCACGAAAATCCCCATCATCTTTTGGGATGGAAGCTTGGAAGTTTTTAGTTATATCCAATCAAGCGCTTAAAGAGAAATTGCGTCCTTTGTGCTGGGATCAAGCGCAGATTACCTCTTGTTCACATCTTATAGTCGTTTTAGCGGGTATTGAGAGCGTGAAGCCAGAGTCTGGCATTGTACGACAAAGGTTTGCGCGCCGAGCGATGCCGCAAGAAAAATTAGATTTTTACCTAGAGCTCTATGCTTCACACCTAAAAGAGACGTTAAGCAGTGATGAAGCCATCTACGCATGGACAGCAAAGCAAACATATATCGCAGCAGCAAATATAATGAGTGGTGCCGCGATGATGGGTATAGACTCATGCCCAATCGAAGGGTTTGACAAAAACGCAATTGAAACGCTTTTAGAGCTTGATACCGCAAAATATCAAGTAAGTATGTTGTTACCATTGGGTTATAGAGCAAATGAGCAATCTGAGCAGTTACGATGTTCTGTGGAGGAAATAGTCGAGTATATAAAATAAT
>JAVHOA010000019.1:0-5556 GCA_036169815.1 Sulfurimonadaceae bacterium | reverse complement strand
TAATCATATCCTATTGCATATTAACACTAATTTAACACTTTGTCGATATAATTGCTGTGAAAATTTACTCAATGGAGAAAAAAAAATGAAAAAAATAGTAATCGCTTCAATAGCTGCTTTAGCTGTAAGTTCTACATTAATGGCTGCTGTTCCAGGAAGTTGTGTTGGTTGTCACGGTGCTGATGGTTCAAAAAACACAGTAAACAAAAGCTTAATTCCTAACAAATTAAGTGCTGCAGATATCACTAAAAAACTGAACGCTTATAAAGCAGGTACAGAAGGTACTGTAATGAAAGGTATGGCAAAATCTTTAACTGATGCTCAAATCAAAGATGTTGCAACAGCTTGGGGCAAAAAATAATTACCCAAATATGAACTGCCTCAAGGCAGTTCATACCCCTCTTCTTGATTCTTCTTCTACATGTAAGCTCAAAAAAAATCTAAACTTTAAGAATATACAAAAATGAAATATTTTTCTCTCTTTACGCTTCTCTTTTTCTCTGAGCTCATTGCAAGTGATGGCGAAATGCTTTATAAACAAAACTGCCAAAACTGCCATGGAAGTTATGGACAACTCGCAGCGCTTGGGCATTCTGAGCCCATTATGGGCTGGAGTAGCACAAAACTGGGTGAGGCACTTTTAGCATATAAAAATGGGATGAGAAACACCAACGGTATGGGAACTTACATGCAGATAAAAATGCAAATGAGAAGCAAAGAGGAGATTGATGCCCTTGCCAAATATATCTCGAGCCTCAAAAAAGAGAACTAGTCACTCTGGAGTATAGTTCTTTTTTTTCATCTCTTTATATTTTTTTTCCTGCGCAATGGCATCATTGAGATCCTCTTGCGTGTCAAACTTCACAGCGTTTAAAAACTTCTCTTCATCATCAAACTGACCGCTTTTAATGCCCCATAAAAAGGCTACAAGTGCGATTGCACCTAAAAATATTGACACACCCAGCATCATAGCAATTACCCAAGAATCCATCATTTCTCCCTATTTTTTAAATCCCACGCGAATACGTAAAGAGTTTGCCACAACCATCAAAGAGCTAAAAGACATAGAAATCGCCGCAAGTAGCGGGATGACGTAGCCTGCCATTGCAAGTGGAATGGTGATTGCGTTATACAAAAGCGAAAGCAGCAAATTTTGTTTTATCAAAGTGTAGGTGCGTTTTGCTATTTTAAACGCATCGCGCAAACTTGTAAGTGTATCGTTTAAAAGTACCACATCACTCACATCTATGGCGATATCGCTTCCGCTTCCCATACTGATACCAATATCAGCAAGGGCGAGTGCGAGAATATCATTGACCCCATCTCCCGCCATTACGACGATTTTGCCCTCTTGGTGGAGCTGCTGAATGAAGAGTGATTTTGCTTCTGGCATGAGTTCGGCTACAAAACGCTCTATACCCACTGCATCCGCCACTTTTTTTGCACTTGATTCATGGTCACCTGTGAGCATAACGACTTCTATCCCCATCGATTTTATAGCTGCTATGCTCTCTTTTGCATCACCTTTTGGTGTATCGAAAAGCTCATATTTTGCAAGAATCTCTCCATTACATGCAAAGTAAAATTCGCTATTTCCACTATTGCTTACATGTAAAGAGTTTGCAAGCGTGCACCCTTCTTGCTCCATCAATTTTAGATTGCCACCAAACATCTTTTGACCTAAATACTCACCACTAAGCCCAAGTGCTGGAATCTGTTTTACATTTTGCAGTTCAAAATGCGTGATATGCTCTTCATAGATAAAATCACCTATCCCTTTTGCGATAGGATGTTTGGAGTTTTGTACTAAAGAGTAGAGCAGTGCTTTATCAAAATCAGCATAGCACTTTTCATACACTACTTTTGGCTTGCCTTGTGTGATTGTCCCTGTTTTATCGAGCACGAGCACATTTGCTTGCGCCATCGTTTCAAGTTGTAGTGCTTGCTTAAACAAGATTCCGCGCGCAGATGCGATGCCAAGCCCGACAAGTGTTGCAACAGGCGTTGCCAAAGCCAAAGCACATGGACACGCGATGATAATAACCGAAATGGCTACCATAAAAGAGCGTTCAAAACTGTGCGGCCAAAACCACCATGCCACAAATGTGAGGAGTGCAAATCCAAGTATCACGGCTGAGAAATACTCTGAAATCCTATTTGCCATAATCTGGATACGCGGTTTGTTGCTCATGGCACCCTCCAAAAGGGCAACAAGATTTGAAAGGGTCGAGTGCGCAAAATCTTTTGATGCTTCATACTTTATCTGCGCGTCAATACTCACTGTGCCGCTGATGATTTTATCGCCAATCCTTTTATAAAGCGGTTCGCTCTCGCCTGTGAGATTTGACTCATCAAAGTTCCCCTCGCCCTGGACAACAACGCCATCAAGAGCGACTCTCTCACCTGAAGCAACGAGGATAATATCGCCAACTTCAACATCGTTGATACTTTTTTCTACTATCTTGCCCTCTTTTACAACTTTGACGCTACTTGGCACATGGTTACTCATAATATCAAGCGCATCAGCAACGCTTTTTTTGCTCAAAACCTCTAAAAATTTGCCTATTAATACAAAAGTGATAATCATTGTCACCGAGTCAAAATAGGCTTCACCTCGCTCATTGAATGTGATGTAAATGGAGTACATGTAGGTTAAAGTCGAGCCTGTTGCGACTAAAATATCCATATTAACAGATTTTGTTTTGATGCCGTAGTATGCGCCGCGATAGAAAATCCACCCACTGTAAAATAAAACGGGCGTTGCTAAAACCCCTTCTGCGATATTGAGTATTGTTTTTACATCTTGGTTGATTCCCGTAAAATAGCCCGCATATTGCGCCACGGCAATCCACATCACATTCATCGTTGCAAAGATTGCTACTGCCATACGAAGATAGTAATCTTTTCTCTCTTTATTGGCGTGCAACTCTTGGAGGGAGGCATCATAAGGAAAAGCGTTATAACCAATGGCACGAATCATATCGATAATGGCAGAGAGTTTTAAAACGGAGTCATCCCAGACAATTTTTGCTTTGTTGTTTGTGTAGTTGATATTGGCACTTATAACTCCTGCCATTTTATGGAGTGCTTTTTCATTGAGCCAAACGCATGCAGAGCAGTGAATCCCTTCGATTATCAAAGAAACTTCACTCAAGCCATCTTTATTTATGGAAACAAACTTATCGTAAAATGCGGGCGAATTGAAGTTTGACGAATCTTCATACTGTTGCGTTGGAGGCGAGAGTTTTGTGTCACCCGCCTTATTGTAAAAACTATCAAGTCCCTCATCTTTTAAAAGATGGTAGATGCCCTGGCACCCTTTACAACAAAAGTAGTGCTCCCCCTCGACAATCATAACATCCTCATTAAACTCCAGATGGCAGTGGGTACAACCGACTTTATGAGACAACTTCAAACTTCCCTAATGATCTATTTTTTCTCAGTTTTCCAAAGGCTTGGATCTCACCATTCATACAGAGATAAACGCCATTTTTTTCACAGGCTTTGGCAAAACCCACAGCAAGACCAAAATTGACACTCGCCTCAACGGTATCGATCTCAAAAGGGCTCATAGCGCCCGTAAGGATGAGGATGCGATCATCAAAAATAGCATCTAAAAACTCCGCCGTAAGCTCCATCGTATCTGTTCCATGGATCAAAACAAACACTTTTTCCGCATCTGCATGAATAATATTTGCAAGCATCTTTCTATCATCGGACGTAAACTCCAAACTATCTTTATAGAGCACGCCAGCAGTAGGAAGCGGCGTTAAAAAATCTTTCATCATCACTTCAAGAGCACTATTGTCATAAGGCACTTCCATATTTCCACTCAAGGGGTTGTAGCGTTTGTTAAAAGTTCCGCCGGTATTGAGTATCTTCATCTATAAATCTCATCCAATCTGTGCACTATTTTTGAAGCTTTTGAGCTTGTGGTTGTGGTTGTATTGTATTCATCAAACAAATAGGTCTCTACAATGCCCGCTTTTAAAGCAGCTTGGATATCTCTTTCATGGTCTCCAACCATCAGCGAGTTAGCAAGATCGACTCCAAACGCCTCTTGTGCATCCAAAAACATTCCAATCTCTGGCTTTCGACATCGGCATGCACCGCTAATCTCTGGATGGTGCGGACAGGAATAAACATGGCTTACATGTAAGCCTTTTTTTTCAAACTCACCCACCATCCAAGCACTCAATGCATCAAACGCTTCTTGTGTGTAAAATCCCCGTGCGATGCCCGATTGGTTTGTGACAACTATGATTTTGTATCCTAAGTTTTGATAATGTGAGCAGAGTTCAAAGATGCCATCGATAAACTCAAAATCCTCTTTTTTGTAGAGATAGTTTTTCTCTTTGTTGATAACACCATCGCGATCAAGAAAAAGCGCTTTTTGACTCATAAACTAAGCAACACCATTTGCAAAAATCTCTTTTTCGATAATATCGCAAATGATATGGCCAATCAATATATGCGATTCTTGGATACGCGGCGTATCGTTGGATGGAACAATAATGGCAATATCTGCCATTTGCGCCATCTTTCCGCCATCACGTCCTACCAAAGCAACCGTAGTAATTCCTTTTTCTTTTGCACTGATAAATGCGTTGATAACATTGGTGGAGTTTCCAGAAGTAGAGATACCAATAAAAAGGTCTCCCTCTTGTCCCATCCCTTCTAATTGACGGGAAAAAACTTTATCATAACCATAATCATTGCCGATGGCGGTGAGATTTGAAGTGTCTGTTGTAAGCGCTAAAGAGGGAAGTGAAGGTCTGTCAAAACCATAACGCCCAACAAGTTCAGCTGCAATGTGCTGGGCATCTGCGGCACTTCCACCATTACCCGCTAGGATTGTTTTGTGACCATTTTTGTACAGGTTCACACAGCGTTTACACACCTCTTCTATAGTGGCGATGAGTGGTTCATTTTCAAAAATTTTCTTTTTTGTCTCATAAGAAGCCAAAACCTGATTTTTTATATAATTTTTCATTGCAATATCCATCTTTTTCGTTTACTGTTATTGTAGCAAATCAATAATTAATTAAGAACGCCATGCTCTATAACTTTTACTCCACCTTAGTAGCAAATCTGATATAATCCTCTTATCTTAAGCCTTTGGGAAGTCATTAACTATGTTAGCTGGTACATATCCTAAAAATCGTGCTATTTTTGTTGCTTTACTTTATTTTATTGTTGGAATTTTGTGGATCTACTTTTCAGATACTCTTGTTTCAAGTGTAGCTAAAAATAACAGCGAACTTGAAATCCTTCAATCCTACAAAGGTTTTTTTTATGTCACATCAACAGCTATTTTACTTTATATTTTAGTTTTTTTACTTGAAAATAGGCTCAAAAAAACAAATATACTCCTCCGTTCAATTATCAACAACACTCCTGATGCAATTTTTTTTAAAGACACCAAAGGCAGGTATCTTCTCTTTAACCATGGTGCATCTACCATGACTGGTAAAAGTGAAGCAGAAGCGATTGGAAGCACCGATGAAGCTCTTTTTAGTCCTGATGGAGCAAAAAAAATTCGCCAAATGGATCAAG
>JAVHOA010000018.1:0-5591 GCA_036169815.1 Sulfurimonadaceae bacterium | reverse complement strand
TTATTTGACTTTTATAGTGCACCTCTAAAGTAAAATAGAACTCAAAACTCCAATTAATCCACCAAAAACACCACCCCAGACAACAAGCCATCCCAAATGCTCTTTAATAATACGCTCTATCATCTCTTTGACCATCATGGGTGTAAGATCCAAAAGTCTTTGATCGATAACTTTTTCTATAGAAGCGAGCATATCGTCACTCATCGAATCGTTTTGTATATGTTTTTGCATCGTGTGAGTAAAACTCTCAGACTGCGCTATCTCACTAATTGCAATCTTCATCTTTGCATTAAAAGGCTCACGCAAACTCTCAAGCACCTTTACACCACCAAACATACCAAGCATCCCTCCAAAAGAGGACTCTAAAACTGTTTTTGTCAGTACATCATAAGCGGGTGAAAAATCTGTCTCCTCAATAATAGGGACAAGATCAATCTTTTTTTGCTCTTGTGCAAAAAAATGCTCTAACTGTACTTTTGTAAAAAACTCATTCATCATCAAATGTTTGATACTTTTTTTAAACGCTTCAAACTTTGCTTCAATAACACCAGAACCATAAATAAAAGGGATTTTTTCAAAGAGCATATATATTGCCAATTGATTTGTGATAGAACCTGAAAGTGCAAAAAGACCAGCATAGAGAAAATATTTTGAAAAATCTTGAGAAATAAAAAAAGATATTCCTACCAAGAGAGTAGAAATAAAGTTTGTAAAAAAGGACTTGTTAAACAGTAGTTTTCCTTACATGTAAGCTATTTTTTTGGAGAAAAAGGTACCAAAGCACTACCCCAAGTCAAACCGCCGCCAAAAGCATCAAGTAACATCATATCACCTGCTTGCAAACGCCCACTCTCATAAATGTCGTTAATAGCCATAGGAATAGATGCACCTGAAGTATTACCAAACTTTGCAACTGTCAATACAACTTGTTCATCTTTCATATCGAGCGCATCACCAACTGCCTTGATAATACGATAATTTGCTTGGTGCGGCACAAAATGTTGTATCTGCTCAGATGAAATTTTATTTGTCTCAAGAATCTCTTTGACATCATTTGTTAAAGTCCGTACTGCAACTTTAAAAGTTTCATTGCCTCGCATTTGCATAAAAGTTCCTGCAGATTCAGCGATTAGTGTGTCGTGTGCAGAACCTGATCCACCATTTGGTGTCATTAAGAGCTCGGCATAAGAGCCATCACTTCCTGTATGAATATCCACAATCGCTTCGCTTTTATCTTCTGTTGCGCTAATAACTGCCGCTCCTGCACCATCTCCAAAAAGAATACATGTAGTTCTGTCAGTGTAGTCCGTAATTTTGCTGAGGCGCTCAGCACCAACAACCAAAACATTTTTTTTCATCCCTGATTCAATAAATGCCTTAGCAATATTGAGTGCGTAAATAAATCCTGTACAAGCCGCAGAGATATCAAAAGCCATAACATTTGGCAAGCCTAGCTTATCTGTAATAATCGTCGCAGTAGATGGCATACAAAGGTAATCTGGAGAGATTGTTGCACATACAACCAAGTCAATCTCACTTTTATCTATGCCCGAGCGCTCAATTGCCAATCCTGCTGCTTTTACACCCATATCGCTTGTGGTTTCGTTCTCAGCTGCAATATGACGCTCTTTAATTCCCGTACGCTTTGTGATCCACTCATCAGTCGTATCTACCAACTTCGCCAAATCATCATTTGACAAGATTTTTTCTGGCACATAAGCACCTATTGAGCGAAACGCTGCGTACATTATTTATCCTTTTCTTTCATAGACTCAAGACGCTCTTCTATATGTTTGTTTACACCGGTATCAATATATCTAATAGCTTGAAAAATAGCATTTTGAATAGCTTTTGGGTTACTTTTTCCATGACTTACAATCGCACATCCATTTAAGCCGATAAGTGGTGCTCCACCTATTTCTGCGTAATCAATCTCTTTTTTAAGGAGTTTGAAAACTTTTCTCATCAAAAGAGCACCTGTGATCGCGACTGGAGATTTACGGATATAATCTTTAATAAGCAGACTAATAGTTGAGGCAACACCCTCTGATGTTTTAAGCACTAAATTTCCAACAAAGCCGTCACATGTAATAACATGGCAACTTCCGTTAAAAATATCGCTTCCCTCAACATTTCCTTTGAAGCCGCGATATCCTTTTAAAAGTTTAAATGCTTCTTTGGTCAGCTCATTGCCTTTTGAATCCTCTTCACCATTTGCTAAGAGACCAATACTTGGGACAGAAACTTTGAGCATATCTTCTGCATAACATCCACCCATGACGGCAAACTGCATGAGATGCTCAGCTTTTGAGTCCACATTGGCTCCAACATCAAGCAAAACAGAACGACGACCAACTTTTGTTGGCATAAGCGTCACAAGTGCTGGTCTTAAGACATGCTTGAGTCGTCCAAGGCGCATCGTTGCAACGGTCATCGTTGCACCACTATGGCCAGCTGAAACGACCGCTTGTGCTTCCCCATCTCGAACAAGTTCTACTGCTTTATAGATGCTGCTCTCTTTTCTTCTGAGCGCATCTGTAGCAGCATCGTGCATACTAATAACATCGTCTGCTTCTATGATTGAAACCTTATCTTTATATCCCTTAGGTAATAAAGATAAAATCTCATCTTTTTTACCAACTAAAATAGGATGAAACTTTTTCACCTTTAAAGCAAGTATAACTCCAGCGACAATTGGTTCGGGACCGAAGTCCCCTCCCATTGCATCAATTGCAATTTTCACCATCGATTATTTATACTCACCAGTAGTTGGGTTCACGTGGTGTGGTAATCTATATGTTCCATCAACATCTTTTACAGGACGTTTCAAACTGATTTTATAGTGTGTTCTACGTTTTGCAGAACGTGAATGAGACACACGTCTTTTAGGTACTGCCATTTTTAATTCCTTTCTTCTTGTTTACATTTTTCACAGCTATGATAGTCACTGTTTATCAATTCAATTTCAGAATTCAACAACTCTTTTAAATCAATATTACCATCAATCGCCTCGACAACATCATAATCTTCATTCATTCCATTATAAACACCGTTACTGATAAAAAAATCAATATCCTCATTAAGAGGAAGTGTAAATTCTTCTGCACAAAGATCACAATCTAAATCAATCGATCCATTTAAAGTAGCTTGTAAATATACAAGATTTTCAGTATCGTACTTCAAACTACCTTTAAAAACAATATCATTAGATTCAATACTGAATTCCAATGGTATTTTTGTAACTTTTTTAAAATTAACTTGCATAAGTTGTTTTATGCAATCTCTTTTTCTGCAAAGAAAAACGCGATTTCAGTTGCTGCATTTTCTAAAGAATCACTTCCATGAACTGCATTTGCATCGATATTTTCAGCGAAATCTGCACGAATTGTACCTGCTGCTGCTTCTTTAGGGTTCGTAGCGCCCATAAGGTCACGATTTTTTTGCATCGCGTTCTCACCTTCTAGTACAGACACAACAACTGGTCCACTTATCATAAAATCTACAAGATCATTGAAAAAAGGGCGTTCTTTATGAACTGAATAAAAAGTTTCAGCATCTTGACGAGAAAGTTGAAATTTTCTTGTTGCAGCAATTCTAAGACCATTACTCTCAAAACGATCTAAAATTTTACCGATAACACCTTTTGCTACTGCATCAGGCTTGATGATAGATAACGTACGTTCCATCAGTACTCCTAGTATATATAAAAAATAGAGTGGAATTGTACCAGAATAAAAGTATATTTTAAATTAAATGAATAAAATTTGAGGTTAAACAAATAAAGTTGAAGGGATGTGATTCATTCATGATACCAAAAGGCATCATGAAAATTAAATTAGTCTACGATGTTACCGCGATTTTTACGAATATCTTCGCTAATTTCATCACGAAATGGCATTTCTGCATCAGCATCTTCCATTACATAGTTTTTACCATCTACATAATTAGCACCGGAAAAGAAATCTTTGTGTGCTGCATCAAATGGCATATCCCATGTGATACAACCTTCTGTTGGACATGCAGTAGCACATGCAGGCTCATCGTGATGGCCAACACATTCTACACATTTATCTGGATAAACATAATACAACTCTTCTCCAGTTGGATTATCATCCTCATCTACAATCGCTTCTACTGGACATTCGTCTATACAAGCTCCACAATTTATACAAGTATCACCAATAATTACTGCCATGTTGTCTCCTAATTTTAATTCTAATAACTATAAACAAAACTATTTTAAATCAAGATAAAATAGGATGATTTTACTCGTAAAAATAACAATATGTTACACTTTCGTCTAATGAAAAATATTCATGTTAGCGCCTCAAATTCTACATGTAAGGGCCAAAACACTTACACAATAGATTGTTATATTTCAAGGTATTTTTTAATATCTTCCACTCTGTCAGTTGCTTCCCAAGTAAATTCTGCATCTTCTCTGCCAAAGTGTCCATAAGCAGCTGTTTTACGATAAATTGGACGTAATAAATCAAGTGATGTAATAATACCTTTTGGTGAAAGATCGAATAAGTCTGCAATACATTGCTCTATTTTTTCTTCTGAGACAATAGCTGTTCCATGAGTATTAACCATGATAGAAACAGGTTTCGCAACACCAATTGCATAAGCAACTTGGATTGTTACACGCTCACATGCGCCTGATGCTACCAAGTTTTTCGCTACATGTCTTGCCGCATATGCAGCACTTCTATCAACTTTTGTAGGGTCTTTTCCAGAAAATGCACCGCCACCATGTGGACAAGCTCCACCATATGTATCAACAATAATTTTGCGTCCAGTCAGTCCAGCATCACCTTGCGGTCCGCCAATTACAAATTTACCAGTTGGATTAATGTGATAAACAATATTTGGACTAATCATATCTGCTGGGATGACTTTTTTAATAACCTCATTAATCATATCCTCATGAATCTTTTCTTGTGATACATCTGGAGCGTGCTGTGTTGAAATGACAATAGTCTCAACAGAAACAGGTTTGTGATTTACATATCTTACACTAATTTGTGCTTTTCCATCTGGACGAAGGTATGGTACGGTTCCATCTTTTCGAACCTGCGCCAATCTCTCCGTTAAGCGGTGAGCGAGATAAATAGGAAGCGGCATCAATACATCTGTCTCACGGCATGCATAACCAAACATAAGACCTTGATCTCCCGCACCGATCTCTCCATCGGCTTGGTCAACACCTTGATTTATATCTGGGGATTGTTCACCGATTCCATTTAAAACTGCGCATGAACGGTAATCAAAACCGTATGTAGCATCAGTATATCCGATCTCTTGAACGACACGTCTTGCAATCTCTTGCATCGGGGCATAAGCCGTTGTTTTCAATTCGCCTGCGATTACACAAAAACCATTAGATACTAAAGTCTCACATGCGACTCTAGCATTTTTATCATTTTCAATAATATAATCCAAAATTGCATCACTAATCTGATCCGCCATCTTATCAGGATGCCCTTCTGTTACAGACTCTGAAGTAAAAATATACTCTTTTGTCATCGATTTCCTTTATTGAAATACAAGGTCAAGCCTCGTAAGTCGGCAAGATTATATCTAAAGAA
>JAVHOA010000017.1:0-22950 GCA_036169815.1 Sulfurimonadaceae bacterium | reverse complement strand
TTAGAGTTGATGGCATTTTGAAATATTTTTGTAACTACTCGATATTTGCTGTTAAAATAAAAGAAAAAAAGGATTTTTGTGTCAAAACTTGTAGGAAAGTGTCCCTATTGTGACGATGGAAAAATAGAAGTTAGAGCAATTAATGTAGATGCAAAACCAGTCAAACTCTTTGCATGTACTAATGCGCATTGGCATTTTGAGAGTGATTTTGCAGAATTAACCAAAGAATCAACATGTGGCTTTCGAATATTTGCCAACCAGCTACGACGATGGAATAAAAAAGCAATAGGAGAGAATGAAGTGCGAACTTTGTTAAAAGAGCAGCAAGTAAAAGTAAGACTTTATAGTGCAAATGCGAAAAAAGAGTATTTTAAATGGGTGATTTTAGATAAAGAGTATGGAATCAGCGTTTTGTGGGAAGAGGATGCATAGACAAGTGTCTATGCATAAAAATTACATTGCTGTAACGTTTTCCGCTTGAGGACCTTTTTGACCTTCGCCTACTTCAAAAGTAACCGCTTGGCCTTCTGCTAAAGAAACACGACCAGGACCTGTTCTGTTTACTTGACGGAAGTGAACAAATAAATCGTTACCGCCATTGTTTTGTTGGATAAATCCATAACCTTTTTCTTCATTGAACCATTTAACAGTTCCGTGTAGCAATTCTGCCATTTTTGTACCTCTAGTGGGAAAATGCATTTCTTAATAGTAAACTATGTCTGAAACGGAGTCTAAGTCGAGGAAAGTTTTTCGTTTTTAGCAGATTATATAACGTAACGCACTAAAGATGAATTCGAACCTCATCTTTCATCGTTCGCATTGTATCATTTTATTTATTACAATGCAAACATATTTTGCTCATTTCATTGTATACTTACAAAAAAAGGGAAGAATATGCACACGATTGGCAAATATGCAAAGCTGACATTGCTGCTTCTTTCTATGACGACCATGATGTCCAATGTGGCGATTGTGACGATGTTGCCGCATTTGAAAAACCATTTTTCCACTCTTTCAAATATAGAATTTTTATCCCGTCTCATGATTACGCTTCCCTCTTTGGCAATCGCTTTTTTAGCTCCTTTTATGGGACATCTTGTATATAAAATCGGCAAATACACGGCAGCACTTGGCGCGCTTGTGCTTTTTGCGCTTGCAGGAAGTGCAGGTTTGTATCTGCAAACGATGCAAGAGTTGCTTGTTTCAAGATTTTTACTTGGAATTGCAATTGGAATCTTGATGATTGTGACCACTGCTTTGATTGGAGATTATTTTTCAGGTGAAGCCAGACACAAATATATGGGAATTCAAACCCTTTTTATCTCTTTAGGCGGTGTTTTTTTTGTCGTGGGCGGAGGAATTGTAGCCGATATGGATTGGCGTTATCCTTTTGGAATCTATTTGATAGGTTTTTTGCTTTTTCCTTTAGTTGCTAAGTTCCTTGAAGAGACGAAGACACCGACCATCCAAGAGGATGGGATAAATCTCAATGCAGGATTGTTTCAAATCTATGCTTTGGCATTTTTTTTGATGCTAATTTTTTATATTTTGCCAACACAGATGCCCTTTTTGATTATCAACCATTTTGGAGCGAGTTCAACGCTAGCGGGTGCCATCATCGCACTTGCTTTTTTGTTTAATGGTTTTGGTGCACTGAGTTTTGCAAGGCTGAAAAAAAGTTTTGATTTTGGAGTAATCTATTTCATTGGAATGTGTATTTTGGCTTTGGGATTTCTTTTAATCGGTCTTGTCAATGATGTGCGTTTTTTCTTTTTTACCTCGGCTGTGATGGGATTTGGCGGTGGCATTTTGATGACAACTATCTCTGCTTGGATGCTTGCGCGAGTGGATCATAAAAAACGGGTGAAAGCTTCAGGCTATCTGACAAGCGCACTCTTTTTAGGGCAGTTTTTCTCGCCTGTTGTTTTTCATCTGCCTGTTTCTTTTTTTGGAGTGCAGCATTTTTTTCTTGTTATTGCTCTTTTTTTGGCACTTATACTCGTTTTCACTTTTTACTATACAAGGATTAGCAAATGAATCTCCTCTCTAAAACCGCTCCACTAGAAGAATCGATCGAAAAAATGCTTGCTGTTTTACAAAACGTCGGGTGCGAAGTGGAGTTTCACGAACATATCCATCCACTGACAAACTGTTATTCTGTCAATCTCAGTTCAAAAGAAGCGCCACGTCACATCTATTCAAATGGAAAAGGTACACTCAAAGAAGCTTCTGTGGCAAGTGCATTGGGCGAATATATAGAGCGTTTGCAGACAAACAACTTTTTTATTGATTTTTATCTTCCAAATAAAGTATCCTACCCAGATGAGGTGCTTTGTGATTTTTGGGATTCCTACTTGAGTGATGCACTCCTTAGCATTTACGATCCAAACGGTGAACTGAGCGGTGAAGAGTTGGTCGATTTTAACAGCGATCATCTTGAAAAGATTGTTTGTCTTGCATTTACAGAGCATTCTAGCGGTGAAAAAATCTATTTTCCGCAAAATATTTTGGCAAATCTTTATGTCAGCAATGGCTTAGCAACGGGAAATTCGCCAAAAGAAGCAAAAATCCAAGCGCTCAGTGAAATATTTGAGCGTTATGCAAAGTTAGAGATTATCAAAAATGGATATGCGCTGCCGAGCTTTCCAGATGCAGTGATACAGGGCTTTGAAAAGCTTTCAAGTGATCTTGCAAACTTGCGAGATTTGGGTTATATTGTCGAGGTTTTAGATGCGTCGATGGGCGGGAAATTTCCCGTGACTGCTATCTCGCTTATCAACCCAAAAAATGCCTCTTTGTTTGTCTCTTTTGGAGCGCATCCAATCTTGCAAGTTTCCTTAGAGCGCACTTTAACCGAGCTTATGCAAGGACGCAGTCTTGAAAATTTAGAGAGCTTCGAGCGTCCCACTTTCGATATGAGTTTGGTAGAGAGTAGTTTTAATTTAGAATCGCATTTTGTGGATTCAAATGGCAAAATGGGTTTGGGATTTTTGAGCTGTAAAAAAAGTTTTGCGTATGTGCCATGGAGCTACAAAGGTCAAGGATGCGACGATGAATTGAGCTATCTTTTAAGCATTTTGGATGTGATGGATAAAGAACTTTACGTAAGAGAATATAACTATCTTGGATTTTACTCTTGCCAGCTTTTGGTGCCGAGTATTTCAGAGGTTTATCCGATGGAAGATCTTATTTACAACAACAAAAACAGCGGAAAACTTATCCGTGATATGGTTTTAAATATGCAAGAGTACGAACCTAGCGACATTTTAGATGCCATCGAATCGCTTGATGATTCCTTACATGTAGATAAATATATCGGTGTCATATTTGCACAGAGTTTTACTATGGCAGAGTTCAAAGCGCAGATATATCTATTACTTCAAGATGAAGAGCAAGCCGTAGAATTGCTAGAATACAGCTCCAACAAAATCGCTCAAATCGTAGTAGAACTTATAAAAATGCGCAAAGAGGGTAAAAAAATAGAGGAGTTCCAAGAGGGTTTAGAAAAACTTTTTGGCAAAGAAAATCTCCAAAAAGCCTTACATGTAAGGCACTTTGCAAACATAAAAGATGCGCAAACACTCTTTATAGATACCACATTGCATGAAGATTATGAAAATATGCTCAGGCTTTATGACAAGTTGGAGATACAAAAAAAAGCTTTTGTTTAAAAGCTAAAAATATAGATATTTTATAAATAGCCGATAGTAGAATTATCAGAAGAAAGTTGAAGGTTGTGAGATGAATTTAAGTATTGTTAATAATGATTTGCAGAGAATTAAATCGAGGTGGCTGATAGCTGCTAATTTTAATTCAAAAAAAGAAAATATGGAATTATTGTTACTTCAGGATGATGAAAATGAGGTAGCTTTCAATAAAAGAGAAAATATTTCTGTTGATAAAATGAGTAAAAATTTACATTCTTTAAGTGGAATTAAAAAGTCTCTTTTGGCAAATAGGTAGAGGATGGAGTTTCTAAAAAAAATTTACTCTCAAATAGATGATGAGTGGTTTATTTGGATTTTTATAGGTTTAGGGACTCTTTTTTTATTGGCGATAAGTTCGCAATTTGTGGTTACTTCACAGCTTTATATGGTGTATGGTGGCTTGGCCCTTTTTATTTTACTCTATATTTTCTGGCGCGAAAATCCTTATGTTTCCCTTTTTATTAAACTTTTTGGTCTATTTCTTGCATTGCGCTATATTTATTGGCGAACAACAGAGTCATTGGAATATGAAGGTTTTTTTGATTTTATTGGAGCATTGTTGATTTATGGTGCTGAAGTGTATGCTATCACGATTTATGCTATGGGGATTTTTACCTCTTTGATGCTTTTAAATCGTAGAGTCATTGATATTTCTGGCTACAAGAGTGAGGATTTACCAACAGTAGATGTTTATATTCCTACCTATAATGAACCCATTGATATGGTAGAAAATACAGTTTTAGCATCATTAAATTTTAACTACCCTTCAGAGCGTTATAACGTCTTTATTCTTGACGATGGAGGTACGGATCAAAAGTGCAATGATAAAGATATAGCTAAAGGAGAAGAAGCACGCCATCGAAGAGAATATTTTCAAGCTTTTTGTAAAAAAAATGGTGCCCACTATCTTACTCGTGAGCGTAACCTTCACGCAAAGGCGGGAAATATTAACACCGCTTTTTTAAGTACAACGGGTGAATATGTTCTTATTTTGGATTGTGATCATATTCCAACAAGTGACTTTCTTAAAAATACAGCAGGGTGGTTAATGAAAGATCCTCAAATGTTTTTGGTTCAGACTCCCCACTCATTTTATAATCCTGATCCTGTTGAACGAAATCTTAATATTTTTCGAGATGCACCGAGTGAAAATGAGATGTTTTATAAGCATATTCAAAAAGGGCATGACTTTTGGGAGAGCTCCTTTTTCTGTGGTTCTGGCGCCTTGATTCGTCGTAGTTGTCTTGATGAAGTGGGGGGAATTGCTGGGGATACGATTACAGAGGATGCAGAGACAGCCTTGGGCTTACATGCAAGGGGATATAAAAGTGCATATATCGATATTCCAATGTTGCGGGGCTTACAAGCAGAAACATTTGCAGGACTGGTGCTACAGCGGATACGCTGGACGCAAGGGATGATTCAAATATTTCTCCTTAAAAATCCATTACGTCAAAAAGGGCTCAATTGGTACCAAAAACTTAGTTATATGAGCGCTAGTATGTTTTGGTTTTTCTCTTTTGCCCGAGTTATTTTTTTAATAGCTCCTCTTTTCTATCTCTTTTTTGGTCTCAAAGTTTATAATGCCAATGGAACAGAGTTGCTAGCTTATACGCTTCCTCATATTATTGTTGCCCTTTTTATCTCTTTTTATCTTTATTCTAAAGTGCGGTGGAGCTTTTTTTCGGAGATTTATGAAACGGCTCTTTCCATCTTTACATTACCTGCGATTATAGAGGTTCTTTATAACCCTCGTGCTCCCGATTTCAAAGTGACGCCAAAAGGGGAAAATCTTGAAGAAGATTTTGTGAGTCATCTGGCAATCCCTTTTGTTATTTTATTGATATTGACAGGGCTTGGATTTATAGCTGCAATCTATCGTCTCTATTTTTATCCACAGGATATTTATGTTATTGTTATGACAACTCTTTGGAATACATTTAATTTTCTCTTGTTAGTGATTGCTTTGGCAATTACAAGTGAAAAAAAGCAACTACGACAATATGTCAGAATCCCAGCGCAAGATAAAGCGATTATCAAAATAGATGGTCAGACATTTATGGCACAAATTTTGGATCTTTCGATGGGCGGAGTTGCGGTTAAAATACATGAAAATAAGCTGTTTGAACAATTGCTTGGGGAAAAAGAAAAAGATTATCCTTTAACACTTCTTGTTAGAGATAGTGAACAGCAATTTACCCTAATTCAAGCTGTTTATCTTGCAACGATTCAAGATAAAGTTGTGTTGCAATTTGTCGATGTTGAAGAGGACATTGTGCTGCGGCAGAAACTTATTTCTCTCATTTTTGGTGAAAATACACGCTGGCTTGAGTTGGACAAACAAGAGAGAGTTTTGAGCCCATTGCAAAGCTTAGGAATGCTTATTACGCAGGGATTTCGTAATGTCTATTTTAAGAAAGCTTTTCTTTTAACATTTAATACAATACTAGGGTATTTAGGAAAAAAAATAATGCAGATAATAAGGAAGGGGAATTATGCTTAAATGGTTTATAGTGTGCGTGCTTTTATTTTTAATGCCAGTACATGCAGCACTTAAAGTTGATAATAGAATTATTGTTGGAGAAGAAAAAGAGGGAATCCGTACTGTCAGGATTTATTTGAATTATAAAGATCCATATAGGAAAGTTGCCAAGCTACAGACTAATAGCGGCATTTTTAATCTTGATCTCCCATTAGCATCACGTTGGGTTCCAAGTAGTGTCAAGCTTCATGTCAATTATCTTTCTTCATTGTCCCTCAAACCAGAACGCTCGACATTGTCCGTTGGTTTAAATGGCAAAGTTTATCATCAACTTTCTCTCAATCAAGAAAGAGGCAAAGATAAAAGTGCTGATTTTTCATTACAACCAACCATACTTGAAGAGTACAATCGAATATCAATTCGGGCAATACAGCACTATTTAATCGATGAATCGATGTGTGAAAATGAAGTAGCTCCAGAGTTGTGGACAGAGATTGATTTAGAAACAAGTTATATCGAATTACAGATTTTTGAAGCGATAGTGCCTGAAAAAATCAGTGCCATTAGTGATTATATTATTGATAACAAGAATATTCATACAAGCAAAATCCATTTTGCTTTGACAGATTTTTCAGACCGTTCTCTTACATATAATGCTTTTATTGCAGGTGTATTAGGAAAAATGCAAAAATTTTCACAGATGAAGATTAGTGCAGGTGCTACTATTCAAAAAGATATTGACAATATAATTATTGGTAAACGTTCGAACGCCATAGCCTTATTGAAACCATTGTTCAATGGAGATACTAATGCAATTATGCAAAAGCTAAAAGGGAATATTAACCTTATCAGCAATCCTTATAATCCAGCAAGAGTAGTTATTGTTATTACTGGTGATAGCGATATTGAACTCCGTAATGCTGTTTATGCTTTTGCTACGGTTGATTTTAAAGTTTATAGTGGTCAATTTTTAAAGATTCATGATACAAAAATTCCTAAACCTTCTGAAGCATATTCTGCACCCAATTTCATCCCTACGGAGCAAAAAGTTTTTTTCAAAGAGTTAGGTTATAAAACGACAACCTTTGAAGGGATTTATCCTGCTCCATTGAGCCTTTATTTTAAGGTCTATCCTGATTATTATTTTTCACCAAAAGATGATATCATCACTTATTTTAATATTACATACCCAGAAATTGTTCGATTTGATTCAGTCGCAAACTTGTCATTGAATGACATATTTGCCTATCAAATTAAATTTAATAAGCGTCAAGAGGAAGAAGGAATTCGGATTAATCCGATGAAGCTTTTTAGTTTCAAGGATGAATCAAAATTTCCAAGTTACCTTGTCAATAAAGGTAATAATAAACTTTCTGTCGATTTTGCGATGGTTCCTTATAAAAAAGGGCCGTGTGAACTTTTTAATTTGCGTAATCTAGTGGCAACAGTCTCGGATGACTCATATATCTATCTTCCTCATGGAATACATTGGGTTGAAATGCCAAATTTAAGGTATATTGCATCAGCGGCATATCCTTATTCAATTTACCCTGATTTGCAGGATACTGCTATTATTTTGACACAAAAAAGTTCATCGGCAATAGAAGCAGCGCTCCAAACCTCCTACTATTTAGCTCAAAATATTGGTTATCCTCCCTTTGGTTTGAGTGTAAGTGATAATTTAGAAGAGCATAAGGATAAGCATATTATTTTAATTGGGAAGTATTCTTCTAAATTTGACGATTTATTTGACAATGCAGCTTTGAAGTTTACGAATAACAAAACAAACAAACGTTATGTATTTGATCGAAATTTTATTGAGTATCTTAATCCCTTTGATTCAGATCGTTTAGATAAATACAAACGGCTTTCAGATGTTTTGGAGTCGGATGGAATGATTCACAATGTCGTCGTAGAGATGTTCCGCTCCCCATATAATGATGATAAAAGTGTATTGGCATTTTTGAGTGACGACACAGCTAATTTAGCTACAAATATATCAGATTTATTAAAAGGGGAAGCGCAGACTCTGTACGCGGGGGATACGATGATTTATGAGCCAACTAAACGTACTATTAGCAGTTATGAAATTGGAAATAAATACTTTTATGGGACGTTGTCGTGGTTTGATCGTATCCGATTTTGGATCTCCTCTCATCCTCTTTTCTTTTTTATAAGTACAGTTGGATTGATTATGTTGATGGCATTTATACTGCGTCGAATTCTTCTTCAATACAAGCGGACTCATCATGAAGATGCCGAGGCTTAATCGCATTGTTATTGCAATCTTGGGGTCGTATTGGCTTTTGTCATCGACCCTTTTGGAAGCGAATGAGATTTGGGAAACCTATAAAACTCATTTTATCCAAGAAGATGGGAGAGTTGTTGATCGGATGAATGGGAATATTACCCACTCTGAAGGAGTTGGCTATGCTCTTTTTTTTTCGGTAGCGTTTAATGACAAGGTAACATTTGATAAAATTTATGGATGGATGCATAATAATCTCAAACTCAACAACCATGGTTTGTATGGTTGGAAATGGGGTCAAAAAGGGGATGAATGGCGTATGCTCGATAGTAACAATGCAACCGATGGTGATTTATGGATTGCGTATGCGTTATTAAAAGCAGCTGTGTGCTTTCAAAAGCCCATGTATGCTAAAGAGGCGTTAGTGTTATTGGAAAATGTACGACACTCTACTTGGATTACGGTAAATGATCGAATTTATCTTCTTCCCGCAGCGGAAGGGTTTGCTAAAAGTGATGGATGGAAAATTAATCTTTCTTATTACCCTCTTTTTATGTTTGAAGCGTTCGCGAAAGTAGAGCCTGAAAAAGGGTGGGATAAATTACTCAAGGATGGAGTCAAAACTTTAGAAATAACACGTTATACCCCTTTTTATCTCCATCCTGATTGGATAATGTTGCATAATGATGGAAAAATGTCAATCGAGAGTGATGGTGGTAAATTTGGGTATGAAGCGATTCGGATTCCTCTTTTTTTATTGGGAAACCGTTCCTCGACGTTGAAAAATTTAACCGATTCAATGCTAGAGCGTTATCGCCAATTGGCACGATGTGTGAATGAAAAAGAGGGTGGTGTTGCATCTGCTAATTTACAAGAGGAATCCATCTCTTTTAAAGATCCTTCACCCACCTTTAAAGTGGTATTTGGATTACTCAATAACAAAACACCTGATAAAATTTTTAAGGAGATATGTAATGAAAAAATGGACTATTACGCCTTTAGCCTGCTTCTCTTTGGCACTGTTTTTACCCTTAGTAACGATTGAGGTTAAGGCTGATAACAGCAATCAAGCTTTATATGAGATGGCACGTCATTATGAACTATCTGGTCGAAAGGATAAAGCATTAGGAATTTACCGTTTAATTGTAAATCGTAATCCTAATGAGTTGGAAGCTCAAAAACGCTTAGAAACATTAGGCACGACAAAGCCGATTGTAGCCGTACAAATACCTAATAAGAGAATACTAGAACAGAGCACCCATGTAGCGACTCAAGCAGTGAAAAAGACAAAAGTTAAAGCAACATCGAATAAACATTCAGCCCAACGTAGTTACGCGCTTCAATTGGCGACTATGGATACGAATGAAACTTCTAAAGCGGAGGAGTTAGCATTAAAATATTCAGATCAATTGGGAGTAAAATGTACTCTTCAGCGGAGTGCCATAGAGAGAGAAGATGGGAGCCGAAATTTATACATTCGTTGTAGCCCTTCAGTAAAACGTTCCGAGGTGGAGAAACTTCAAAAAAATGCTACTGCAAAAGGATTGGATTCTATGGTTATTACTATAGTTCCTCCCCGTGTTGTTGAGAATATTTCTGTTGCGAGTAAACCACGTTCAAACCTTAGCATAAAGGCTACAATTGGGGAGGGATATAAGCGATACAACAAGGGTAAATTTCAAGAGGCTAAACAAATATTTCAAAAAGTACTTCAACAAAATCCGTCTGATTCAGATGCCCATGAAGGACTTGGATATATCTATCTTCAGCAAAAAGAATATGATCAATGTGCTTTCAATTTGCAAAAACGGTATGACGCAAATCCAGATTTAAAAACAGCACAAAATTTACTTGAATGTTACAGCAAAGGGGAAAGTCCGAAATTAGCTGATGAATTTTATGCCAGTTTACCTTTGGAAAAGAAAGCTCTCCTTCGTAACCCTATTGTCGAGGCAATACTACAAGAGATTGATGTGCATATTAGTCGAGGTGAACTTATTTTTGCCGTTGAGAAACTGGATCGTCTCTATAAAAATAGCCCCAATAACTCAGAGGTTCTTCTTCGATATGCGAATCTTTATATGGCTAAAAAAGAGTATGCCGCAGCTAAAGAGTATTATGAGACAGTGCTAGATAAAGAGCCTGTTAATCCTTATGCTCAAAAGGGTCTTGCTGGAGCATTCATGGCTTTGGGTGATTACAAGAGAGCTATTAAAGTGTATGAAAAGTTACCCAAAAATACAGATACAAGACAACTTTATAAAGCGAAAATGGAATATGCGTTCAAAGAAAAGCGATATAGCGATGCAGCAGGTTATGCAGAGGCGTATCTCAAGCTAGACCATAATGATATTGATGTTTATTTGAAACTTTCTACAATTTATGAAAATTTAAAAGAGGATAATAAAGCGACACATATGCTTGATGAAGCCTCTCGGATTGATAAGGATGCTTTTAACGTTAAGCTTGCTCGTTTATATTTTATGTTGACACATGAATACTATCGACAAATAGTGCGTACGTTGGATACATTTGAAAAGATTAACCTTTCTTTAGAAGATTCCAAGAAATTAAAAGTTTTTTATCAAGCATATTATCAAAAGCTTTCAGGTGAAATGTTACAACGCAAAGAATATACTGATGCACTGCTAGCAGCAAAAAGTGGATTAATGATGATTCCGTGGGACAGTATTCTTTTAAATACTGCGGGGTGGAGTGCTTTTAATCTTAAAGAGTATCAAGTAGCGGAAACGTATTTTGCAAACATGTGCGATATCGATTCAAAAAATTATGAAGCGTTTTATAGCTTGGGAATAACCTTTAGCGCACTTAAGCGCCGTAATGACGCCGAGAAAGCATTTATATACGCCGAGGAAACCGCTGACCAAACATTGTTGGAAAAACTTCTTGATGCGTATAAACAGATTTCTTACAAGGAGGGAGTTGTACGGCTTACTCACCGCTTAAGTAAATTGAATCAATTGGCTCATAAAGTGTCTAGTTCAAAAGAAATCACCCCGCTTGATTCAGTTGGATCGCCAATAAATAGGGATTTAATGAATATGTATAATCCATTTATTGAAGAGATTTTCGAAGAAAATTCTACTGTACCTATGTTACGACGTAATCCTACCAGTGTTAAAGAGAGGTCTTTATCTGTCCCAAAGTTTGATGGGTACTCTTTACAAAATAAAGTAGTACCCCAAGAGTTGTTGGGTATGCAAACAAGTAGCAGTATCTCAAGTGGAATATTTATAAAAACACGTAGCGGCAACAAAGGTTTAGACGGATTGATACAAACTAGTGTCCCCCTTGACATAGATTTGAAATGGGAAGATGGTCACACCCTTTATGCGGATTTGAATTGGGTAACGTTAAACTCAGGCGCTGTTAATCCAACAGATTACGCACGATTTGGAAGTGGGGGAAGTGTCGTTGTTGGGAATAGTTCTTCTGATACACAGGGACTTATCCCATCGATTGGATATGAGCATATAGGAAGCGCTATTGATTTTGATGCACATATTGGTTCCACTTTACAAGGAGGAAATATTACTCCTGTTTTAACATGGGGGGCAGAGATACGTGTGCACCCTGAGGAAAAAATTGAAGGGTACCTAAAAAATGAGAAAGTTTCGGTAACCGATTCACTTTTATCATACGCGGGTGCAAATGATCCTTTTGTGGCAGGTTCACAATGGGGAAGGGTGACAAAAGAGGGAATGAAAGCGGGTGTGAAATACCAAGATAGTTGGACGTGGGCATTGGATTTGGCTTACTACTATGCTATTGGTGGAAAAAATGTTATAGATAACACCCAAAGTAGTGTAACGGCGATGGTGGCAAAAGATCTTCAATTGGACGATTTTTATTATTTTAATCTTGGGCCTATTGTGGTCATGGACCGTTATGCTCATAATTCAAATTATTTTACTTTTGGTCATGGAGGGTATTTTAGTCCACAAAACTTTTTGTTAGTTGGAATATATACCGATGTTGCTAAAATTGTAAATGATAATCTCTTTTTTAGAGCAAAAGGGAATGTTGGTTATTTATCGTTTAGCGAGGATGCTTCCCCGAAATATCCTTTATCTAATGCCCCAGCGACTTATTATCCTCCAAATAGTGTACACACGATTGGGTATGATATAAAATTTTTTGGCGGATATCGTTTGGATAAGCAGTGGGATATACTTTTTGGAATGGGGATGCAGCAATCGAAAGATTTTGATTCCACCTTCATAGGTGCATCAGCCGTTTATTATTTTGGAAAACAGGGTCCAATTAGCCCTGAAAGCTTACGACGAACTAGTACACTTGAAAAAGGATTACAGTGAAACAAACTATTTCAATATATTCATCGAAGGGTGGAGTTGGAAAAACGACATACGCTTTAAATTTAGCATATTATTTATCGCATTATAAATCAATTCGAACTTTATTGGTCGATATGGACCCACAAAATAGTATAGCGGGGGTACTCGGGGAACCAATAAGCGCAGGCGTGAGTGAATGGCTTAATGGTAAGGCAAAGTTAAATGATATCATTCATACGGGTGCTATTGGGTTAGACCATATTCATACAGGAATTCAAGCGGTGGAAGATACGATGCAATATACTCAAAATCTCTTGCATCTCAAAAATAGTTTGTTTCCTCCTGAATTCATTGAAACGCTCCAACTTCAGTATGATTTTATTATTTTTGATACTCCTCCTGGGTTTAATCCTATGGCGAATGCATCTATGGGGGTGTCAGATGTTATTATCGGTATTGTTGAAGCCGATCCAACCTCATACGCTACGCTTGAGCTAATGGAAAATATCATTAAAAAGATTACACAGCAACATAAAAAAGAGATCTTTTTTGTTATAAATATGGTGAATTTTACTGATATTAGCGTTGATTTTGAAAAGTTATTTCAATATATTTTTGAAGGCAAACATCTTGCTAGCTTACCGTATGATTCGAGTATTAAAATAGCTACAGCTAACTGTGAATCGGTATTTGTATCCCACGCAGAAGAGGCATACGCCTCTTTCTTTAAAGAAATGGTAGATAACCTTTTGAAAAAATTGGGCTATAAAAATCATACTTTTATACCAAATGGAACCCCAGCAAAAAAATCACTGAAACAAGTTTTTACACGTAAGAGATAGGAAGTTTTATGCTCCTATTGCTGCCTTGTAATAGCATATTTCTTCATCTTGGCTAGAAACAGATGTTACACTTATTTTTTCTTGGAAAAGACTTGATAAGAACAGTGAAAAAAATGATTCATAAAAAATATTACATGTAAAGTTATCTTTATTAAGATAGCTCATAGTTCGTTTTATCAGGGAATCGTATAGGATAATATCAATTTCTCCGCTTGTATCTTCTGATACCGTAACTTGTATATATCCCAAATTATTGGTCAGCATAATACGGTTAAATTCATCTACTACCAATTCAATATTGTCCTGAGACGTCCACATTAAAACAGTTTTTTCATCAATCAAATTCTCAAAAAAGTTAACAGCACATTCATTTAAAAAATAGGAAAAATCTTCATCATCTCCATTATCCATAAGAACTTTCATAAAAGATACTAACAGCATTGATTGTGGTCCTAATGCTTTTTTTATTGCAATGGACTCCATTGACAGAGGAAACGAAATACTATTTTTTGCACTCTTAACAATCTTTTTCTGTGGGGTTTGTGCTAATGTCCCCATCTTTTTAAACATCTTCATGATTTAACTCCTCTTCATTTCTTTCTTGTGTTATAAATTTGTTTAATGATATAAGTAAAAAGTGAAAACTTGGCTTAATTAATCTTTCTCTCTATTAAAAGAGGGTAGAATCGAACGAAGATTTTTAAATAAGGTGTGTTGTGGATGAACCTAAACGAAGCGGCAGAAAAAGCTGAACTTATTCTTATTGAAGGAGGAAAGGGAAGCGGTAAAAATACTTTAGTTACTTATTTTGCCGATTCATTTGAAGATGATGGATTTGTCGCCCTTATTATGACACCAAGTCAAATTTATTATAAGCGGCAAGAGATTTATAAAGAGATGACTGGACGTAGCGGGTATCCATTTGATGATGTTTTTTTGATGGGTGAGGGGTGGCACACTTTCAAGAAAGAGAATGGTCTAAGATTTCTCGTTGATGATATTATAAAATTAGTTGATCATATCAAGCCAAAAGTTCTCTATATTCAAAGAATTGACGAGCTGTTTGGACTTAGCGACTCTTCAGTCAATTTTGAGCTAATTAGCGAGATTGCACGAATTTTACTCAGTAAAAATATTAAGTTAATCATCTCTTTATTAAATCCGTGCGATAACTATAATTCAGTGAAAGAAGCACTTCACAACTATACTGATCTTAGTTTATTTATTGGTTCTGAAGATCATGTAAGAGGGAGGGTTGTCCAAGTTATCTCTTCTTTTTACCCTATTGGCGCTACTTCCTTTCATTTTTCTTTTAATGATAATATTTTTTCTCTTACTGAGAAACAAGAAGAGTTCTCTTCTTTAGATGATTCCATGCAAACTTCTATGGTACCTATGGGTTCTCAATCGAAACACGTTCCATCTAGAGTCGCTCAAAAGCAAACTATTGACTTAATTATTATTTCACAACAGTCATATGTTGTGAGTTGGATTACTTATCTGTTTGGAAATTTAGCACAAGTAGCATTGAAATTTTTTAGAACACCATTAGAATTAAGTGATGACATCTGGAATCAGGCGGATATTATTGTTTTAAGTGCTGATCATGTTGATGAAGTTCTTTTGTTTAGTGAATCTTCACACATTGCTTACCCTGATATTATTATTTTTGGTTGGATTAATCAAGGGTATATTCGAACAGAAGATCGAATGAAAGTACATCAAGTTGGTTGTCAAGATCTTTTTGGACCAACAACGAGGCTTACGGATTGTATTTTATCGTTAGAAAAAAGTGTACGTAAGCCTTTTTACTCTGAAACAATTAATGCACGTGTATTATCAAATACTGTAGAGGTTTCGGAGAGTTTTGTTGATGTTATTGAGAACGCTTTACGATATCGACGTATCTTTACTGTGTTTATTTTTCGGTACACTCGTCAGTACACCGATGAGGGGATGGAACCAATTTTTCGAGATGAGGATATAGCTTACTTGGATGAAGAGCATAAAATGATCTATTTATTGTTTATGAATGCACAAAATATTGATAAAGAGATTGTTATTAAAAAATTAAAAACTCTTAAGGAAGATGTTGTTTGGGAGCGCTCCATAGAAGCACATGAACTCTTTACGGGAAGTGAAGTTCTTTTTGACCACCATTTTGTTTCTAAAGGATTAGTATGAAGCGCTCCTTGGTCGTGATGATGATGTCACTCTTTTTATATATTGATTTACATGCAATAATTTGGGTAGATGAGGCGCAGTTGCTTAAGGAAATTCAAAAAAATCCAAAAGATGTTAAAGCGTTGATGATGTACAGTCGAATGTTGATGGAACAAAATAATACAGCTAAGGCTGAGGAAGTTTTAAAAGGTAAGTTTACTGATAATGCAGAGGTAAACATTCTTCGAAAAAAAATTGCTGAACGAAAAGTAGCATTGAAAACCTTTGCAGAAGAACCAACAAAAAAAGTCAAAGCAAATATCACAAGCAGCAATCTTGTTGCCGTACCCGTTGTAGCACCAGAGCCATTTGTAACTAGATCTGTTATTGTCCCCAAAGTTAATAGTGATCCGCTTTTGGATGCATTAGTACAATACCAGAAAAGTCGAACATCCAAAAATGCAAAAAAAGTGACAGATGTTTATACGATGTTAGGAAAAGAAGAGCGAAAAATTGAATTTTTAAGAGAACATTGCCATGCGTTCCCTACAGATATTCCAAATTGCGTTGATCTTTCGCGTCTTTTGTCTTGGAAAAGCGAGTACACAGAAGCATTGAAATTGCTAGAATCTCGTGAATATACAAAGGATATGGCAGCTGTATTGTTACGGGGAGAAATTTTGTCGTGGAAAGGGGAGTATGCTGCTGCAAAAAAAAATTTAGAACTTGTTGTTCAAAATGGAAACAGTGCCCAACAGTTTAGTGGACGGAAGAGTTTAGCATTTATAGCTCGCTGGGAAGGAGATACTTCAAAAGCGAAAAAACTTTTTGTATCGCTTCATCAAGAGGATCCATCCGATAAAGAAATTGCAGAAGAAGTGATGGTCGATAACAAAGAGTTTCCATTTTTGATTGATGAATATGAAAAACGCTTAATTAAAGAGCCTGAAAATAGTGCAATAATTGAAAGAATTGCTTTCTTTTTACAACAAAGTGGTCACAATCTTGAAGCAGTAGAACGTCTTAAAATACTTTATGCTAAAACGCACAAAGTTGAACTATTGCGTCAAATGGGAGAGTTAAGCCTTCAAATGAAGCAGAATAAGGAAGGACTTGCTTATCTAGAAGAGTACGCTATAAAACACAATACGCCACAAGCATGGCTTGAGTATGGAAAAAATCTTTATTGGCTTGGAGAATTTGATAAAGCGCTTTTAGTGCTTCCAAAGCGTTCAGAAGATGCAAAAATTTTAAAAGAATCATGGGACCTTATTAAAGAGATACATCGACAACAGTCACCACAGTCATCACAAGCCGTTGTTCCAAAACAAGAGAGTCTCCTGTCTCAGATAGAGTCTTTTTTTGTTGGGAAATCGGCTTCTACAACGGTTCAATCTTCAAAGAGTGAACCTTTAAATTTGCATGGTTCAAGTTTGGGTATTTTGGCCGAGAGATTGACTGACAATGCAGGTTTACAGGTGGACTCTGCAAAAATAAGAGGTGTGTATCAACATTCACCTCAAATGAGAGTTACTATTGATGTGGGAGAATACCAGTACAAAAACTCAACTGAATCCTTGAATGGGAACAGTGGTTTTATCTCTGTGGGCAATGATAATATAGAAGCGGGTGCCTTCGTAGATACGATTGGTAATGGTGTTGATATCCACCCATATCTTCGCTTAACTCACGCTTGGGCGCCGCACTCAGTGAGTTTAAGTGCATATCAGCGTAATGTGGGATTTATTAAAAATGCGATTACTCCGATTAACAGAGGGAATATACTTACCTCGGTACAGTTAAGCGATTATGCTCTGTTTGATAATGGGCGTGAATTTTGGGGTGCATTGGAGTTTGCATGGGATGAAGAAAATAACACCATTGTTACTCCACAATTTCAGTATCGATTTGCTCAGTACACATATCCATGGATTACATGGTCGCCATCTCTTCAAAGTTGGGCTACGTTCAACTCCACTCCTAATACAACCTACTATTCTCCAAGCAGTGCAGATGGCACGTATGGTGTGGTTGATGTGTCATTCCCTTTAACTAATCGTTTTTCATTAGACTTAATGAGTGGATTAGGGTATTCATTTGTGAGCAACCTCTATTTGTATAAATGGGGCGCATGGATAACGCGAAAAGTTGAAAATGGTTTTGATCTTCGTGGAGGTTGCTCGAAAGATAGCTCACAAGGACAAGGAAGTGGTATTCCTTATGCATACACTACATGTAACGTTAACGTAATCTACCGATGGTAAGATAGTTCCTAAAATGCCGTTTTTAATTATATTTTTTTTATTAATTTTTACCTATTTTGCCTTTACTAATGTTCAGGGGATGCTGGAGCTATATCAAACAGCGAACAATTGGTTTATTGAATTTGCGATTGGTTTAATTATTTTCTTTACTTTTTTAGTCATTTTGCGCTATTTAGCATTGATGTTTTTTTCGATTTTTAAAGTAGCATTAAAAACAGAAAAGCAAACGGATGATCGTCATTTTAACACCGACTTAAAAGTTTCGATTATTGTACCTGCATTTAATGAAGATGTTGTGATTGAACGCTCCATTCTCTCTTTGATGCATCAAACATATAAAAATATGGAAATTATTGTTGTTGATGATGGATCAAATGATAAAACCTATCGGTATGCAAAACGGTATGAGGGCGGACGTGTTAAAGTTATTACAAAACCTAATGGAGGAAAATCAAGGGCAATAAATTTTGGAATTGAGCAGGCAACTGGGGATTTAATAATGGTTGTTGATGCTGATTCACGACTCAACGATGATGCAGTCGGATTGATGGTGCAATATTTTGATGATCCGATTATTGCAGCAGTAGCAGGCTCTGTTTACGTGGTCAATCAAGATCATATAATTACACGACTACAAGCTCTTGAGTATATCGAGGGGCTCAATATGGTGCGTAATGGGCAATCTTTACTTAAGATGGTCAATATTATTCCTGGACCCATTGGGATGTTTCGTTTGGATGCCCTTGTCAAAGTGGGGTTATATGATCATGATACGTATGCGGAAGATTGTGATTTGACATTGAAGTTATTGGCAGAAGGGTATGCGATTGATTTTGAATCGGATGCTGTTGCATATACGGAAGCTCCTGAACATCTACTTGATTTAATTAAGCAACGATACCGCTGGACTCGTGGGATTTTGCAGGCAATTCGCAAACATCAATCGTATCTCTTTCATACACAAGGGAGACCTTCGATGACAGTTATTTTGTGGTATATGCTTTTTGAATCAATTTTTTGGCCTTTTATGGATGTATTTGCAACTATTTTTTTACTTTATATTACAATGATAACGGGTATTAATAGTTTTCTGATTTTTTGGTGGTCGCTCTTTACGGTATTGGACTTAGCGGGTGCACTTTATTGTGTTCTCATTACGAAAGAGAAACTCTCATTGGTTTTTTATGCTGTTTTGTATCGCCTCTATTTTATTGGTATAATCAATTTGGCAAAAATATTTGCAACAATAGAAGAGTGGCTTGGTGTTGGAATGAGTTGGGGAAAACTTGATAGAAAGGGGAAAATTTAGGTGAATATACTAACATTTATGACATTTTCACTGTTGATTATTACAATTTTGACACTTGTATTTGGTGTTTTGGCTTATTTTATGTACAAGATTAGAGAGTCAAAGAAAAAAGTGAAGCAAAGTGAAGAGAGTTACGAGGATATGTTGAAAAAGTCAGGAGAAGAGTTTTTCTTTTTAAGACAGGAGGTAAAACATGCAACCGGCAATAACGTATCATCCGAGCATTAGACAAATACCGTATGGGTTGAGAACCTTCCTCTATTTTATGGCAATTGTGGCAATAATGTCCCCCGTTTTTTTATATCTATTCAATAATTTTGCTGCAGCAGGATTTCTGTCTGATGAAACGGGGGTACGTGATGCGTACATCCTTCGTTCAGAGGAGACAATGAAGCGTTTGCAATCGACAGGTGGCAATAGTGATGGATATGAGCAAAGTTTAAAAACAGTTAATTCAATCATGTCTGATGCTGGGTATAGGTGTAAAATCATATCCGAAAGTGAACTTTCCAATCTTGATGCGCATGATACACTTTTTGTCATGGATGCTCTCTCTTTGAGCGATGAAACGTTGAATCATATTCGAGAATTTGTCTCAGGAGGAGGCTCGTTAGTCTTTAATTTTTATAGTGCATTTAACGATTCTCATGGTGCATGGAGAGGAGATGCTTTTGTAAAATCTATTACTTCCTTATCGGTTGACCCAACGAATCCTTCTATTAAAAAACAAGAAGGGATATTTTTAACACCAAAACTCCTTTCTCCTTTGAGTGGCTATTTGGAAAATGGTCCTGCTGTGTCGATGGTTTTATATGACGACTTGCCTCTCTTTAAAACGCCAGATAAAATGATGCCCGATGCTTTTATGACAAACTGGTCCCAATTTGCTACACCAACAGTAGCAGATACTCCTCTTGCCAAAGAGTATGCGGGTGCGGTATGGCATGGTACCTATGGAAAGGGGAATTGGATTTACTTTAATTTCCCTTCGTATGTGTTGCAAGCTTCAAACACTGATGCTCCCTATTATGCGGCACTCTTTAAAGGTTTTGCTGATTATGCCATCAAAGGGGTTGTTGTACGTAAACACCCTTATTTGACTGATATACAACCAATTTTTATTTCTGAAGATACCGAATTTCATTTTGAAAATGCACAAGGTTTTTCGCAATTAGTTGAAAAGTATAAAGTACCTGTTACCGCATTTTGTGTTGCAATGCTTGCCGAACAGAATAGGGATGTAACGATTGCATTATCGAAAAATCCTTATGTAGAAGTAGCTTCCCATAGTTATACCCACGGTGAAATATTGGGGGTTGATGATAGTGTTATTACTCATGAAATTACTGATTCCAAGCAAGTTCTCGAAGCGATAACGCATACGAAAGTGGAAGGATTTCGTCCTCCTCGTGAGGAGATTAATGATGCTGTTGCTGTGAAGCTAGTTTCTAGTGGGTTTACCTATACTATGGAGAAAAATCATAGTCAGCTATATCCTAAAACAGTTCGTGATACGCTGATTGTTATTCCAAGGATTGGAACAGACGATTATGGCTATTTGACTCAATACTCGTTTGATGAGGCAGTTATTCTCAATCAAATGAAGCGAGAACAACAATTACTGCATGCCATGGATGGGGTGTACACTCTTAGTGTGCATACCCATTTGTTTTCAGACCCCAAAAACCTGCACCTCATCGAATCATTTTTGAATGATACGCAGCATGAAACAGATGCAACTTTTGTTCAAGGGCGTGATTTATCGCAGCGCGTACGGGAAGTCAACAAGATTGATGTCAGTATTTCATTAAGTTCACAAAATTATTTAATTTCAGTTCGTAATAACAATACTGCTACCATTGCAAAAGCAACTATAAGGGTTTATTGGCCGAAGTGGGGCGAAATTACTACTATTTCATCGGATACATTGGGAGTTACATTTGAGGCGAAACATAACCAAAATGAGCGCTATAGTGATATAACCTTCACTAATCTGAAGCCCTCAAAACAGTTTACACTAATCGCCAAACATAATGCTATTTCGTAAACTTCTTATTGGAGTGTTTCTTGTTTGTTCAGGATTAGGTGCATTTGATTTGCGTGGCGTCGGTGGATATGAGTATTTAGAAAACAATGGTTCTTCTAAAATGATCACAACTGTATTACAAGAGAATAAACTGAGCGGAATTAATAGTATTTCTATGTGGCTTACACACTCTTGGGATGAATCGTGGTATCCAGCTGATGAGATTAATACTAAAATAGTCAAAGAGGGTTACACTCCAATATTTATTATATATTGGTTTGCGGATGATGTTTCAGTTCAATATATTCAAAAAAATAGAGTTGCTTATATAAATTATTTGAAGCGTGTACGCCATTTTTTAGATAAGGTAGAAGGCAAAAAAATTATTGTCCTTAATCCTGAATACAATGAGTTTGGTGTTGAGGGTTGGGATGGATATAATGATCTTCTACTTGAGAGTAAAGCTATTTTAGATAGCGGAGATATTCGTATTGGTCCCTGCGTTGGTGATTTTGGCATCTATAGTAAAGTGAATGATGAGGGGAATTGGAAGAGTTTTGATCCCTCATTGCGTAAGGCAATAAAATCATTTGATTTTATTGCCTTTCAAGAGATGCGTTCATTGACAAAAAATAGTTCTCGTGACATTGCTATTCTTCCCGAACGCATTGAAGCTTTTTCCCATTATCTTAATAAAAAATATGCAAAGCCTGTCTTTTTGGCATATCTTGCCTTATCATCATGGGGAAAAGAGGGGGAAAAGCTGCAAGCAAATGTTATTCAAAAGCTGGGAAAAAATCGGAAAGCTTTGGAAAAAAATAAGGTCATGGGAATCAACTTTTTTCATCTCGCCGATGTTTCTAATCATATTGGATATTTTCAAGAGGGAGAAAAATATTTTGGTCTCTTGCACTCTGATTTGACTCAAAAGCCTGCCATGGAGTTTATACCCACATTGCTAGCACCGTAGCGTGATGCTCTTCGAGTATTTTAGAGGTGCCCTTTATTTATCATCCTCATCAAGGAGCGAGCAGGCTCATCTCCTTATTTGCCCGATTTTCTCCTCTTGCACTCTCTACATAACATTTGGCAATTTTTCGCATCCGTTTTTCCGCCGTCATGCCAAGGCGTGATGTGGTCGGCTTCCATTTGACTTAGCTCAAAATGTTCCTTACATGTAACACAAATTCCTTTTTGTTTTTCATAGCTCTCTCTTTTTTGATTATCCGTAAATGCTCGGATATTGAGGTGTTTTTCTTTGCCAGTGAGTAAAAATTCATAAATCCCTTTTTTGCTTGTAACATCCTCATCTTGCATGAGTGCTGCTATTTTGGCTTCGAGTGTTTTGGGGTCTAAGCTTTTATCATCTTTGTATTCATTGTAAAACACTCCCCATTCTAACCCCTTCATCTCTTTGCGATATTTGAAAAATACAACTTTTACCCAACCTATAACACTTTGAAAATAGAGCCACAGCTCATTGGCATTGGTCTCATATGGTTTTAAACCACTCCAGCTTTTCACTATCCGTTCCACTACAAAAATAAACCATCAGCTTATAATCCAAAATCTGTTCTCGTTCATCATTTTGTA
>JAVHOA010000016.1:0-5643 GCA_036169815.1 Sulfurimonadaceae bacterium | reverse complement strand
ATTAAGCATCCCTCTTTGAAATAGTCAAAAAGATGTGCTTTGAGCTGTTCTTCTATAATGATTGGATTAATGGCTTGCATGCGTGGATTCTCCTCTTTGAGTCTACTAGGTTTGAGATGATGAAAGGTTACATTTGCCTGAAATGTTGGATGTTTTGCTGGTGTGTACTCTTCTTTAGCATAGATACGGTACTTGGTGTCTAGGGTGGAAAAAAGTTTGAGAGATTCTTGAATCGTTTCTGAGGCACCTAAAAAGAGTACCCCGCTCTCTTTAAGTGCAAAGTGAAACAGTGAAAAAAGATCGCTCTGAATAGAACGGGTAATATAGATCAAAATATTTCTACATGTAAGCAAGTCGATGTTTATAAAAGGAGGATCTTGAAGAAAGTTATGGTGGGCAAACACGATTTGATCCCGTAATCGCTTGATAATTTGATAGTTATCTTTCTCTTTTGTGAAATATTTTGCTCGATAGCTATCACTGAGATTTTCCAAAGATTGTGGTGTATAAAGCGCACTTCTGGCTTTTTGCAGTGCTATTTCATCAATATCCGTTGCAAATATCCTTACATGTAAGGGTTTTTGTAGCTCTTCACATATCGCATCTATAAGTATGGCAAGCGAGTACGCCTCTTCGCCACTTGAACACGCAACACTCCAAATACGAAATTCGCTATTGTCATTCAAGGAGTTGATTTTGTTTATCAGGATGGTTTTGAGTGCGGCAAATGATTCTTTGCCTCGAAAAAATTCTGTTACTCCAATAAGAATTTCATTATTTAAAATCTCTATTTCTTCATGATGCTCTTTAATATAGATTGCATATTTTTTAAGCGATGTAATATTTAAAATCTTCATACGCTTTTCTATACGCCTCGTAATAGTTTCATCTTTATACTTGAAAAGATCAAGATGTTTCTCTTGATAGAGTATTTTACGAATTGCATCAAAAGGGAGCTCTTGTGTTTTATAGGTGCCATTTTTGAGTGCATGGGAGATTTTTAAAAGTTTGTCAGAAATATCTTTTACGTTAAGCGTGTAATCTACCATTTTTGTTTCTATTGCATGTTCGGGCATACTTGCAAAAATAGCTTCATTGGGAGATTGCGCCATGGTAATTCCCCCTGATTCTTTGACTTTTTTGACTCCTTTTGTTCCATCGTTTCCGCTTCCAGAGAGAATGATGGCGATTATTTTCGCATTCTTAATTTTACAAAGTTCACCAAGAATAGCATCAATATTTGGAAGAGGAGCAGGTGTAGTTTCTTCTACGGGTAGAACTTTGAGCTCTTGGTACTCATTGACACTCAAAGAGAGCTCTGGAGGAATAACATAGATGGTATTTGGCGTAAAAATACTTTCTTGTGAAAGAGTGTGAACTCGTATTGATCCCAATTTATCCAACAGACCAGCCAAGATACTTTTTTCTGTACGCGAATGGTGTTGGACTATAAAAAAGTAAAAACCTGTATCGTAGGAGAGTTCACTGAGCATTTGAGAAAGTGCTTCAAATCCCCCAGCACTTGATCCAATAACAGCATAAACAAGAGGATTTTTTTTGCTAGACAAGAGAAGCACCTTTTTTCTATAATAAGTTCATTATAACAGCAGAAAGTAAATTGTATCTTTTACTTATGCTTCACGAGGGTTTGATGAACTTCTCACTATCAATTCTAAAAAGCTCACGCAAGAGTATTAAAATCTCATCTCTTGCTGAACCTGCAAAGGCGTTTTGTAAAAACAGATTGATTCCTTTATTTTTATGTTCAAAAATCGGCACAATCTTGATGCCTGTGATCTCGGACATAAAATGGGAACTATCTCCCTCTTCGTATGCATGCAGTAAGATGGAGCGAGAAAAGTTGTTTAAAATATGATAGTAAATATGCAAAAACTCAATTTCGAGCACTTCAAGCCGAAAAAGATGCGTGGCGATTTTTCCAAGATGTGTGGCTACGGGATGGAGGTTTTGAGGTTTGACTGTGATGCCGATCTCCTCTTTGACCTCACGCACCAAAGCGCTTATGAGATCTTCTCCCTCATTGACTGTACCACCAGGAAAACCCATGCGACCATCCCATCTGTCTATCATAATCATCGCAGGGCAAATCATATGTTTAATATCGTCATTAAAGTATTTCCACGGGGATATTTTATCAACGTAAATCGCTAAAAATACAGCATTTGTTCTATCTCGATAATGATCGCCAAACTCTACTCTTTGCATGTAACTCTTTTAAATATTTTTGCTAATTTTACAGTAAAGAACTATATTTTATATCCAAGTATTATAATTGCAACATGAAACAAGAACCTATCTCTTTAAAATCTATTTTTGCATTGATGCTCCATCAAAAACGCTCGCTTATCGTTGGGCAAATCATCACCTTTGCTGTTATCTTGGTGAGTGTGCCTATCCCGCTGATGCTCCCCATTATGGTGGATGAAGTTTTACTCCATAAACCCTCATACATCGTACACACAATCGACGCTTTTTTTGGAAGTGGGAGCGCTTTTTACTATATTGCTTTGGCTACTTTAAGTGTTGTTTTTTTGCGTTTTATCTATTTTTTACTCGGTGTAATCATCACAAAAATTTTTACAAAGATTGCCAAATATGTCACTTTTATGATTCGAAAAAGATTGCTTGAACATCTGCAAATCACCTCTATGAATGAGTACGAAACTCTAGGAAGCGGAGCGATAAGTGCCAATCTCATCACCGATGTCAATACCTTAGATAATTTTCTACTCTCAAGTGTAAGTAAATTTATGGCTTCTGTGCTAACACTCGCAGCAGTGGGAGTTGTGATGATAAGCATCAATCCTCTACTTGGTGTTTTAATCCTTTTTATACAGCCACTTATCATGCTTGTGAGCAAAAAAATGTCCAAGAGTGTAGGGCGCCTTAAAAAAGAGGAAAATGAAGCTATAGAGAGGTTTCAAGAGAGTACAGGAGAGAGTTTGGAGCTGTATGGACAGATAAAAGCAAGCAATAAAGAGGGATATTTCTTTTCAAAAGCAATAGAGTTAGCCGAGAATATTCAAAAAACTTCCAACGCGTATGGCTATAAAAGCGTTGCGTATGAGCGGTTTTCCTATACGATATTTTTGATTGTATTTGAACTCTTGCGTGCAAGTGGGCTTTTACTTGTCGCTTATAGCGACCTTAGCATTGGAATGATGTTTGCGATGTTTGGGTATATCTGGTTTATTATGACACCCGTGCAGGATATTCTCTCTTTGCAATACTCTTATGCAGCCGCCGCTTCGGCTATAAAGCGGCTCAATAAGATTTTATCGCTCAAAACAGAAGCAAGCGGTTTGAAGCGACTTGAAAGCTCACATGTCGATCTTTGTCTGAGAGATTTGGAATTTTCCTATAATCAAGATAAAAAAATCATACAAAATATCTCTTTAGAAGTTCCATCAGGTGCGAAGATTGCACTTATTGGTGCTAGCGGAAGCGGCAAAACAACGCTTGCACAAGTGATTGCTGGTTTTTATGAAAAAGATGGTGGAACCTTTACATGTAACGGTATTGCCATCGAAGAACTCGATAAGCAAGAGCTTAGAAAAAAAATATTTTTAGTCTTGCAGATGCCAATTCTCTTTAATGCGACACTCCGTTTTAATATTACGATGGGTGAAGCTTTTGGCGATGAAACAATCTATGAAGCGCTTAAAATTGCACAACTCTTTGAGATGGTAGAGGCGATGCCTCTTGGACTTGATACCATAGTCGGGCATCACGGCATCCGCCTCTCAGGAGGACAAAGGCAGCGCTTAAGCATAGCAAGGATGATTCTTGCAAATCCAAGTGTGGTCATCTTTGATGAGTCCACTTCAGCACTCGATGTGCATACAGAAGCAAAACTCACCACAAGCATCGCAGCGCTTTTAAAAGAAAAAACAGTTATTACCATCGCACACCGTCTTAGCACTGTGAAAAATGTAGATAAAATTTATGTATTAGATAATGGGCAAATTGTACAAAGCGGAACGCATAAAGAGCTAGAACGTGAAGAGGGACACTATATGGAGTTTATAAAAAATCAGTTGCTCTAGTGGGTAGAAAATTTGTTAATCTGACATCATTTTCTTTGGACTAGCTTTGCATCATCCCGACCTTCAGCTTTTCGTTATCCTAAACTTCTATCTCCGATCATTCTGACTTTCATTTAGGATTTCAAAAGTAGATTGCGTGTTTCATCCGCAAAGACACAAAAAGTGTCATTGCAAACTGTGTTTAATAGAAAATTACGAAAGTAGGCGAGCACCATAAAAATAGACATCTTCTAAAACCTCTTTGCTTACATGTACAATCTCGCATCTGAGTTCTGTTCTATTTGACAATGATTTTTCAGGTCGGAGAGTCACAATATCACCCATTTTTCTTTTTAAAGATTTGGTGCTTGCATCATAAAAAGAGATTCCTTGGTCTGAAAAGTCAAAAATATAAACAGATTTATTAAAAGTATCCAAAGCTTGCATAGGTGGTGTTATAACGCTTCTTTTTGAAGTTCTATTATTTAAGACCACTTCAAATCCATCTGCCAAAGATTTGAGTGAAGCACTTTTTTCCGCTGTGTCTTTCATAATTATTTTAGAATCTTCTGCATTTTGAACTAAAACTTTACTTGATTCTTCAACACTTTCAAGCTCTTTTTCCATATCGTTAAGCATGACAGATTCTTCTGTAAATTGGGTATTAAACTCTTCTAAATATTTGGAAATAAGATCAAAACTACTTCTAATCTCTTCAAAGTTTTTATCGATTACAGCCGAACTTTCCACTAAAGAGATAACACTTTTTTTTGAAGCTAGTGCACTTTGTGCAACATGATCTATTTGATGATCTATTTTATTTAAGACTTGACCGATATCATCTGCATTTTTTTGAGAGACTTCAGCGAGTTCACGAATCTTGTCAGCAACCACCGCAAAACTACGGCCATGAATGCCAGCACGTGCTGCTTCAATAGCAGCGTTAAGTGAAATAAGATTTGTTTCATCTGCAATATCTGAGATGATCTCCATCATTTTTGATATCTCTTGAGAAAAAGTTTTGAGGTCTTGCACTGTTATTGTTGTACTTTCCATAGAATCAATCGCATTGGAACCTTGATTGAGATTTTTAGCAACTTCAAGTTGGCTTGTATGGACAACTTTTTTAGAATGATCTGAACTCTCAAACATACTTGTGAGAGTATTTTGCATTACTTTGTTATCTCGTAAAATCTCATAAAGTTTTTCTTTTGAGCTAGTGAGTGCGTTGTGTTGCGTAAGAACATGTGCGTTTGTTTGATCGATTTTTACATAGCCATAACTTGCATTGAAAGCCATTTGTTTACTTTCATTGACAACATTTTCAATGACTGGTTTGAGCGCACTTACCATCTGATTGAGATGGGTAAAGAGCATATCGATTTCATTACTTGTAAGCTCTTTATGAATCAGTTCATCTGTAACGAGATCATTGATGACAAAATTTCCTTTTTCTACGCGCATGATTACATGTAAGAGCTTATTAATACGTGAGGAAACATAACGGCTAAAGAGATAGTGTGTCAGCATCATGATAATTATGATATTAATAATACCTGTCGCAATAGTTAAAATGATATTTTCAGAGATTGCACTG
>JAVHOA010000015.1:0-23290 GCA_036169815.1 Sulfurimonadaceae bacterium | reverse complement strand
CTCCAACAAGGAGTCATTATGCTATCTTCAAATATTTCATCTCTTAAAGCAAATCAAGTTTTTTTAAATAATAATGCAAACAATATCGCAAACGCTAACAGTGATGGGTTTAGACCCTCAGATACCCAGCTGAGCAGTACAGCCAAGGGAAGTGTTATTGCCAGTACGCGTCTTATAGCAGATAGTGGCTCTTCAAAAAGTCAAACAGAGCTTGCAAAAGAGATACCAAATCAAATCACAGTGCTTGAAAGTGTAAAAGCCAATGTAAGCGCCATTAAAACTCAAGATGAAATGTTTGGAACTCTTTTAGATATTAAGGCGTAAGCGTTATGATATTCATACTATCTAACTTACTTAAAAGACTGCCCGTGTAGTTTTTTTGCTCTTTTCCTATTTCAAGTGTTGAAAAAACAATTTTTCCTACAATAATTCGGCCTGATTTATCACCATCTGCTATTTTAATTCCCCATAGATTATGCATAACAACAACTTTGTTATCATACACACCCGTGTACAATAGAATATGTCCTTTTTTATGAAGCAGCGTTTCAAATGGAACTCCCTCTTTTTTTATCAACGCTATTTTTTTATCATCATCTAGATTTTCTAAAGAGATTACTTTACCGACTTTTGCTTGATAGGATGAGTTTCGAGGAAGCCATATTCCAAAAGGTGTAAAAAGATCTCTGAGTGTCGAGGAACAATCACGCTCTCCAAACATTCCTCCCCAGCCATAATGACTATGCACAATGGCATCTACAAGCGTTTTCACGTTTTGTTTATTCAGTGATAAAACATCTGCGGTTGCAATATTTTTTGCGAACTTTACATGCGTATATACTGCATTTCTATTATCACCGGCGACAATTATGGAAGCATAAAAACTCTCATTATTTTCTTGTATCAATGGAAACTGCATCCCTATTTTACTGTAAAAAAGAAACCGCTCTCCATCATCTTTTATGGAAAAATCATCTTGCGTTAGTGCAATTTTTTTTGAATTTTCAAACGCACTACACTGCTGATCTGAAAGCAACACAAAATCCTTTGTATGAATCCAACCTTGCGCATAAGAAGTAGCAATATAAGCCCAAGCTCCATCAAGTGAATAGTGAGAGAGAAAAATTGGCTCATTTATATGAATACTGCTCTCTTGAAGATAATCAAATGGAAAACCCTCTCCTGCTTTCCTTGGATCATTAAAAAAGGGTTTATCGGTTGGAAGTGCGCGGAGCGCTGTTTGTTCTACTGTGATAGCACGGAGATTTAGTGTGGCATAGTTTTGAAAATTTGTATTGGTCTCAAGTTGATCAAGGAAGGATTGCGATATAGGTTGGAGGTTTTCTCCAAAACTATTTTTTGGTGTATAACTTCTAAAAGGCCATTGAAGGGCATCGATGGAAAGATTTGAAAAACTCATATGCCAGGCTTTAAAATAGCTGTCTGCATATTGAGACTGTACCGCATACAATGAGCGATTTTCGTCAAGAGTATTTGTATAAGCATCTGCTTGTTGAGGCAACTCCTTTAAATCTGCAATATCCTCGTATGCAAGTGTACTTATCTGTGAACAAGCACTTAAAAAAAATAGAATTAAAAGAGAAAATAAATATTTCAAAACAGTTCCTTTCTTGCAGAGGATTCTTTGGATTAAAGCTTAATCAACACTACCAAATTTTCCCACAACCCTTCCAATAAACTCTACTTCACTTGGATGCACAGTCATTTTTGAATACTCTTTATTATCTGAGATTATATCGATTTTTCCATCGATTCTCTTACTCACTCTTTTAATAAATAGCCCATGCTCCGTTCGTATCACAAAGACACCGCCACGAGAAAGATCCGTTTTTGTACGATTGATAAAAACAATATCATCATAAGAAAATGTAGGTTCCATAGAATCACCACTCACTTTAATCGCTTCTATGTTTTTCATTTCATTCTGTCCACCCAATATCTGAACAAAATTTGTAGAAAGTTCTAACCCTTCATACTCTTCAGAATCAACATCTCCGCCGCCGCCAGCTGAAGCACTAATATCACTAAAATAGCGAACCATATAAAAACGATTTGTAGATTCTATGAGACTCTCAGGTGCTTGACCATAGAGTAACCAGTTGATGGAAATAGCTTTTTTAGCACAAAAGTCTAAAAGTTCAGCAAATGGAATTTTATCTCGCTTTTTAATGGTTGCAAAGTTCATCTGCGATATTCCAAGAAGATCGGCGACATCTTTATCAAAAATTTTTTTTCCAGGATGTTCGGTTGAGACAATATCTTTAATCTCCTCGACAATTTCCATAAAACTTTTCATCATTGCCTCCTGTTTTTATTTGTAAATACTATATTACACAAAATTTCCAAAATTATTCCAATTATATGTCAATTTGCAATATTTTAAATAAAAAAATAAAATTAATCTACAATTTGGCATATTTAAAAGAGTGGAGATTAAAAAATGCAACAGATAATCAAAAAAACCGAAACGATTTTAGAACGTCTTGATAGAAAAATAGAGGAGCTTGCTGAAAGATTTTTTTAAAAATCTTTTTGAGAATTCTCTTTATTTTCTCTTTGGGCTAATTTACTTTGGTGATATCCTTTAAAGATAAACACCATAAAAAGAACAAAAGCAAGAGACATAAAAATATCTAAAAAGTTCACATGAGCTCCTTATATTGTGTAAAATTTTGTTTGATTGCTTCATATAAAACGATTCCAGAACTTACAGCGAGGTTAAGGCTTCTTCCCTCTTTTGTCATCGGTATTGTGATATTTCTTTCTTTGAATCTCTCAAGGAGTTGGGCAGGTAATCCTGCGGTTTCACTTCCGAAAAAGATATAGTCGCCCGCTTTAAATGCAGCATCAAAATAAGGCTTGTCTGTTTTTGTGGTTGCAAGATGGAGATTGTCTGTGATGGCATTGTGCTCGAAAAAATCATCTAAATCTTCCCATACATGCAAGTCTAGTTTATGCCAATAATCAAGCCCTGCTCTTCGCACAGCTTTTTCTGTAATATCAAATCCAAGTGGTTTTATAAGATGGAGTGAAGCGCCTGTATTGACACACAAACGCCCAATTGATCCTGTATTGTTTGGGATTTGAGGTGTGACTAAAACTATATGAAACAAAGGGATTCCTTAAAATATAACGGTTTTATTTGCATAAACAAAAATACGGTCTTCAAGAGCAAGTTTAAGTGCCCGAGAAAGTACGAATTTCTCAACATCTTTTCCTAGTCGTTGCATATCTTTCCAATCAAATGCATGATCAATATGACGGATATCTTGTGCGATGATTGGACCCTCATCGAGATTATTATTAACAAAATGCGCAGTCGCTCCAATAATCTTCACTCCTCTATCATACGCTTGTTTATAGGGATTTGCACCAATAAAAGCTGGCAAAAATGAGTGATGAATGTTAATGATTTTATTGTTGTATTCCTCGATAAAACGAGGCGTTAAGATGCGCATATACTTCGCAAGTACAACGTAATCGATTGTTTCAAATCCAGCTAAAAAATCTAAAACTTTTGCTTCATGCTCAGCGCGATCGAGGCCTTCATGAGAAACACAATGAAACTTAATTCCAAATCGCTCAACAAGTCCACGCAAATCCTCATAATTTGAGATGACGGCTAGGATATTTGCATCAAGTTCATCAGCTTCATAGCGCATTAAAATATCGCCAAGCGCATGGGATTCTTTAGTAGCCATTAAAATAATATTTTTCTTTTCAGGTGTAATAACATGAATATTGCATCGCTTTGGCAAAACTGCAACAAGCTCATCGTAAAGCTCATTCTCAGCAATGTCCCCAACAACAACACTTCTCATAAAAAATTTATTGTTTACTTTATCTACAAACTCATTATTTGCAAGAATATTGAGGTTATATTTAAAAAATATCGAAGAGACTTTATAAACAAGCCCTTTTTCATCATGTGCGTCTATTAATACTCTATATTGTTTCATGCTTTCTCTTTATGCTCTATCAGATTTATGCGGTTTTCTATGCTTGCTAAAAGATACTCTAAAAAGTTGAGAGTAAGATCCACTTTTGCTTCTACTTTAGTATTGTTTGGTGCTTGAAATCCTTCAAAAAGAACAAGTAGTCGCTCTTGCACACTCTGTAAAAACTGTTTTTCATCATTGATTGCCAAGATATCTTTTGTAGCAATTGGCTCAGATTTTAAGAGAACTTTTTTGGGCTCAATATCGATATTTTTAGGTACATTTTCTGCTGGTTGCATCTCTTCAAGTTCAGCTAAAGTGCTCAGTATCACATCTTTTAATTCCATGATTTTAACAACCACCTTTCAAACTCGTAAAACTCAATTTTATCTTCCATCCTCACAAAAAACTCTTTCATCTCTTTATTGACTCCAAGAAATTTTTTTCTCATGCCTGAGAGTCTTCGAATAGCAATCTTAGCATCCGTATTGGAGGGGTCTTTTTTTAAGACCTCTTTGTAAATCTCCAAGGCTTCTTCCTTAAGGCCTTGGAGTTCATAAATATTTGCGAGGGTTAAAGTTTGCATTTTGCCGCATAGTTAGCGATAATAGAACCCATCTCACTTGTCGAGCAAAGCTCTTTTGCATCAAATTGTGCTAAATCTTTTGTACGGTAGCCCTCTTTTAGGGCTTGTTTGATACCTGCGTCAATTCTATCTGCTGCTTTGTGTTCGCCAAGTGCAAAACGAAGCATCATGGAAGCACTAGCAATAGTTGCAATCGGGTTTGAGATTCCCTGCCCTGCAATATCTGGAGCTGAACCATGAATTGGCTCATACACACCTATTTTATTTCCAACAGAAGCAGATGGTAAGAGTCCAATAGAACCACAGATCATACTTGCTTCATCACTTAGAATATCTCCAAAGATATTTCCTGTGAGAATAACATCAAACTGTTTTGGATTACGAACAAGTTGCATCGCTGCATTATCAACATACATATGAGAGAGTGCAACCTCTGGATATTCTTTTGCGACCTCAGTCACAACATCTCTCCAAAGTTGAGAAACATCAAGAACATTCGCTTTATCAACAGAACAAACACGTTTATCACGTTCCATCGCTATTTTAAAAGCTTGGTGTGCGATTCGCTCTATCTCTTGACGTGTGTACACCATCGTGTTCCAACCTCTGTTCTCATCACGCCCTTTTGGTTCACCAAAATAGATACCTCCGATTAACTCACGTACAACCATCAAATCCACGCCTCGTACGATTTCAGTTTTCAGTGAAGAGGCATTAACCAATTCATCATAAACAGATGCTGGACGAAGATTTGCATACACGCCAAGCTCTTTTCTAAATCTTAAAAGTCCGCTTTCTGGACGTTTTTCACGAGGAAGGCTATCCCATTTTTCTCCGCCAATAGAACCAAAAAGAACAGCATCACTTGCAAGTGAACCTGTTATTGTGGCTTCTGGAAGTGGATCACCAACAGCATCATAAGCGCATCCTCCCATTAAAAATTCATTGTAACAAAGTTCAAAATTTTCAACCGATGCAACAGCATCTAAAACTTTAACGGCTTCATCAATAATCTCAGGACCAATGCCATCGCCTTTAATAAGTGCAATAGTATATTTCTTCATTTTTCTTCTCCTGCTTGAATCTCTTGCTCGGCAAAATTCATCAATCCACCAGCATTAATCAGTTCTTGCATAAACTCAGGAATTGGAATAAATTTATAAGTTTTTAAAGTTGTTTTGTTCGTAATTGTTCCATTATTCATGTCAATACTCACTTCATCGCCCTCTTTGATCTCATTTGCTTCTTTAAGTTCAAAGATTGGAAGACCCATATTAAACGCATTGCGATAAAAAATACGCGCAAAAGTTGGTGCAATAACAGCGGCGATACCAGCAGCTTTGAGTGCCATAGGCGCGTGTTCACGTGAAGATCCGCATCCAAAGTTTTCATCTGCCACAATAATATCACCAACACTCATTTTCTGTACAAAAGTAGGATCTGCATCTTCCATAACGTGCTTTGCAAGCTCTTTTGGATCAGAAGTATTTAAATATCTTGCGGCAATAATCAAATCTGTATCGATATCTTTGCCGAATTTCCATGTTTTAGCATCAATAGTTTGCATAATAATTTCCTAGTATGTTTAAAAATGGTTGTGATTATATCTAAATGGAGATTGTAGAAATATAAAATGGAAGTGTATAGGTTGATATGAAATGATATCAACCTACAAAAGGTATTTATTAGCGTTTTAAACTATTGACAGTTGTAAGCATCTCATCACTGGTTGTAATAACTTTTGAGTTTGAATCATAAGCTCTTTGCCCCGTGATAAGGTCTGTGAGTTCCACAACAAGTTGTACATTACTCATCTCAACAAAACCCTGACGGATGTTTCCAAGACCATTAATACCTGGGGTTCCTTCAACAGGTTGGCCCGAACTGTCTGTCTCAATATATAAATTGTCACCCGTAGAATGCAGTCCTGCTGGATTAATGAAGTTCGTAAGGTTTACTTGACCTACTTGCGTCGCTTGCGCTTGTCCAGGCTGTGTGACTGTGACTGTCCCATCTACCCCAATTGTTACATTTGTTGCATCTGCTGGCAATACAATTTGAGGCGTTAGCGGAAAACCATCTGAATTTACAATTGTGCCATTTTGATCTACTTTAAATGCACCATTTTTTGTATAAGCGTCACTTCCGTCTGGAAGTTGAACTCTAAAAAATCCTTGTCCAGTGATTGCCATATCGAGTTGATTATCGGTTTGCTTGAGATTGCCCTCTGTAAATATTTTATTGATTGCAGTTGGGCGCACACCAAGTCCCACTTCAATCCCTGTTGGAGATTTTGTCGTGTTACTTGTGGAAGTTCCAGCGTACTCCATCGTTTTATACATCAAATCTGCAAACTCGGCGCGAGATTTTTTAAATCCTATAGTATTAACATTGGCGATATTATTTGCAGTTGTATCAATCTGTGTCTGCATTCCAAGCATCCCAGTTGATCCGATATAGAGTGATTGCATCATAGTCTTATCCTTTAAGCTTTAGTATTTGCTAATTTTTGTATTGCATCTTGGTTGAGATCATTCATCTGCGTATCCATAACTTTTTGGTACATGCCAACCAATCTATTTGACTCTATCATTTTGACCATCATATCTACGGCATTGACGTTACTTTTTTCAACTGAACCTTGAAGCAAAGCGTTGCTTTGTGTCAGCGGAGTGAGAGGATCTTTTTGATCGTAACTATAAAGATTGCCACCCTCTTTTTTAAGCATCCGCAAATTATCTGGCGCTGCGATATAAAAATTTTTACCATTTACAAACTTTACACTTCCTGGCGCATTGATGGAGATTTTGCCGTTATTATCTACATGTAGGAGTTCATCTCGCACAGAAAGATTCATCGGCTTGCCATCACTGCCTAAAACATCAAACCCTTCTTTTGTGACAATATTGCCATTTTTGCCAACGCTAAAACTTCCATCGCGTGTCAATCGCATCCCATTTGGCGTTTGTACTGCGAAAAAAATCCCCTCTTTTGAAAGAGCAAAATCCAAAGGATTGTCAGTTTTTTGTATATTTCCAACAGAATAGTTTGTATAAGCGTCCACTATTTGAGGAGCTCTATCTAGGGTTCTATTGAAAAAATTTGCAGCGTCTTTGGAGTTTGTAGGATTTGGAAGATTATCTCGAGCCTCTTTAAAGATTCGCATAAAATCACCGGTAATAAGATTATCCTCTTTATATCCAGCTGTATTGACGTTTGCTAAATTATTTGCAATAGTTTCAAGACGGTTAAACTGGGTAACCATACCAGCTGCTGCATTGTAATATCCTGCTTGCATCTCTCAATCCTTTGAGTCATTTTATAGAAAATAGCATTTAGTGTTCCAACTTTTCTAACGCTTTTATAAAGCTTACATGTAAGCTATTTTTTAAAAAAATATCGGTATAATCCACTCCTTTTATTAAATTGAAATACGGATTCATTCGTTTGCGTGTGTAAGCACGAATCAAAAAAAGAGACAAGAACACTTCGGAGCATTTTTATATGACTGCAAAAGAACTCACCAAAGCACTAGAAGATTTATTTATTGAAAAAAAATCCACTCATGAGTGTGTTACTTATGAATCCGTTATAGATTTACTAGCAAAACAGCCGACATCGACTCAGGCTAAAAATATCTACAAACTAGCAACAAAACACAACAAATGTTTATACACATCTTCAGAACATGCGAAGATGCTCAACGACAGAGAAGCCCAAGCAAAAAGAAACGCTCAGATAAAAATGCTTGAAGACAATGAAACAGACAAATTTGACATCTTAAAAGAGCATGAACTTTTAGAATGGTCTCGTTCTGATTCACCAGTGCGTATGTACTTACGTGAAATGGGGCAGATTCCCCTTTTAACTAAAGATGAAGAGATAGAGATATCTAAAAAAATTGAAGCGGGTGAAAGTATTATTATTGATGCCATCTGCTCCGTTCCATACCTTATCGATTTTATTCTTGACTATAAAGATCCGCTTATTAACCGTGAAAGACGTGTCAAAGAGCTCTTTAAAAGTTTTGAAGATGAAAAAGAGGAAGAGGATACAGAGGATGATTCTGATGTTGATGATTTAGATGATAGTGATGAAGAAAGTGCTGAAAAAGTATTTTCTGCAAAAGATAAAAAACGTGTAGAAAAAGTTGTAACAAGCTTTAAAGCCTTAGAAAAAGCAAAAAAAGAGTGGGTTAAGTCTGCAGATAAAGCTTTAGAAACGTATGGCGATGCACTGACTGAAGATTTAGTGATGCTTATGCTGAGTGCGACATTTAAAAAATCTATCTTAAAAGAGAAACTTCTCGATTTAGGTCCAACATCAAAACTGATCAATGAACTTGTAAAATCGATGGAAACTGCACTCAAAAGTGATGAAGGGTTTGATAAAGAGCTCAGACGTTTAGAGTATAAACTGCCACTTTTTAATGATACTCTCAAAGAAAACCATAAAAAAATATTAGGAAAAATTTGCGATTTGACAAAAGAGGACATCACAGCGATGGTTCCTGAAGCAACTATGGTTTCTACTTATGTTGAGATTAAAAAGCTTATCCAAACCAAGGAAGCATCCAAAGACAGCTTCAACATGGAACCCGATAAACTCGCAGATATTTTAGAGCAGATTAAGCGTGGTAAAAACATCTCTGAAATCTCTAAGACGCGTATGGCAAAATCAAATCTTCGCTTAGTTGTCTCCATTGCAAAACGCTACACAAATAGAGGTTTGCCTTTCCTTGATTTGATTCAAGAGGGCAATATTGGTTTAATGAAAGCGGTTGATAAATTTGAATACAAAAAAGGATATAAATTTTCAACCTATGCAACATGGTGGATTCGCCAAGCGATTTCTCGTGCTATTGCTGATCAAGCAAGAACAATCCGAATTCCAATTCACATGATAGAAACAATCAATCGTATCAATAAGATTATGCGTAAACACCTCCAAGAACATGGGAAAGAGCCAGATGTTGAAGTCATCGCTCAAGAAGTGGGACTTTCAGTTGAAAAAGTCAAAAATGTTATCAAAATCACAAAAGAGCCTATCAGCCTTGAGGCACCAATTGGCAATGAAGATGATGGACGTTTTGGAGATTTTATTGAAGATAAATCTTCACTTTCTCCCTCTGATGTTACACTCAAAGATGACTTGCGTGTGCAGATTGAAAGTGTACTTGAGCAGTTAAATGAGCGTGAAAAAGCGGTTATTAAGCTCCGTTTTGGAATTATGGATGATGAGAGTGACAGAACCCTTGAAGAGATCGGAAAAGAGCTCAATGTCACACGTGAACGTGTCCGTCAAATAGAATCAAGTGCTATTAAAAAGCTAAAACACCCTAAAGTTGGGCGTAAACTTAAAAATTATATAGAAGAATAATGACTTTTGAGCAACAATGGATTGAATACGATTTTAATCCATTTATCCTTTTTGATGCATCTGGAAAAATCATTTCGCTTAACTCTGAAGCGCAGTTTTTACTCGGTGCATCGAGTGCTTCAACTCTTTTTGAAATAGCTTCGCACCATGCAAGCCAAAACTTTGGATTTAAAACAACTTTTATGGATCTTGAGTTTGGAAGATACAAATTTTTTGGTATCACTGTAGGCTATGAGGATGAGGAGCATCTTGGGATTCGTCTTTATCAGATTCCATCCTATCACTTTTCAAAACCAAAAATTGACAGTGGTGAGATGGTCAATGTCTATACCCTCATCGATCTATGTATCAGTAGCAATTCAATCAACACCAATACAAAATTTTTTAAAGATTTAGATCCCTCTATCCCAGATGTCAGACTCAATACAAATCTATTTCTAAAACTCCTCAACCGTATCTACGTTGCATGTACAAAGAGCGAGAGTGTAACAACAAAACTCTCCTTTAGAATCGGAGAACATATCAAATTTGATGACAAAAAATACTCTCTTTTTTCAATCGCAGTCACTGCTTTATCAATCGATAAAACAAAATTCCCTGCAATTGAGCAATTAGCGGATGAAAATAGTGTTTCTATTGAACTCAAAGAGAGTGTGATTTCTCTTAATATTCCTTTGATAACTGCGTAGAAAAAAGCTCACGACCTACAAAAAATCCTACCGCTAAACCTAGAGATAAAAAGAATAAATAGGGCAAAAGTTGTAAAATATGATTGTTTTGCAAAGCGATAAAACCAAGCATTAAAAAAAGGTAGGGAACGATTCGAAAAAGAGAAACCGTCGCGCCTGAACTTGCTTTGAGATTTTTAAAACTATGTGACTTCAACTGCTCTTTTTCTTCGCTCAATGCTATTTTTATATCTGCAACACTCGTCACTTCTTGCTCACTAAAAAGTTCATGCTCATCATCGATTTTGTCCAGTGCATCTCGCTCATCATCCAAGAAGATTTCATTTTCAACTCTACTATGGACTAACTTTTTATATGCATAAAATGAACCAAGTAAAATCAAAAAAGAGCTTAAAAAAGCGACCTGTGCGTTGATAAAAAAACTCGTTGAAACCAAACGTGAGAGCATTACTAAAAGTTCTGCAAGGAGAAGGATTTTAATACTTTTTTTCACCAAAATCTTCATCATCTTCCTCATCATCAAGCTGTTTTTGATACTTATACCGTGGCTCTTGCGCAAGTTTTTCAAACTCTTTAAGCTGTTTTGAATAGGCTTTATACACATTTAAAACCGCCGCACCAACGCCTATAAACACACCGACCCAAAGGAGCCAAGTTTGGCCAAAGAGATGTTTGAGTCCAAGCCCAATTCCAACACCAATAAGTACCGCTACAACAAGTGAAATGCCAAGAGATAAACTCTCAGCACCCTCGATAATCGGTTTAAAACGTGGCTCTTCTTGCGCACTCATTTGATACGTCCAAAAACTCTATCGCATGCAGCAATAGTCTCTTCAATCATCATATCTGTTGTTGCTGTAGAGATAAATCCTGTCTCAAACTGAGAACAAGCAAAATAGTAGCCCTCTTCTAGCATCCCTGCATGAAACTTTGCAAAAAGAGCTGTATTGGAGTTGAGTGCATCTTCAAAATTATGGACAGGTTTTTCATTGAAAAAGAATCCAAACATCGAACCCCTTGAGTTCACTTGCAAGGCAATATCGTGTTTTTTTGCCATCTCTTTCATCCCTTCAACTAAGCGCGTAGCCCTTACATGTAGAGTTTGCATCACTTGCCCATGCGCTTTTAGTTTTTTGAGTGCTGCAAGTCCTGCTGCCATTGCTACTGGATTTCCACTGAGTGTTCCCGCTTGATACACAGGTCCCTCTGGAGAGAGTTGTGCCATCACTTCAGCGCGCCCACCAAAGGCGCCCACAGGCATACCACCGCCGATTACTTTGCCTAAAGTGACAATATCGGGTTTCACTCCCGTGAGTGACTCAGCACCAAAGATAGAAGCACGAAAACCGCTCATCACTTCATCAAAAATAAGCAAGGCACCATGGGCATCGCAAATAGCTCGAAGCTCGGCTAAAAACTCTTTTGTTGCAGGAACAAGTCCCATATTTCCAGCAATCGGCTCAATAATGACACAAGCAATATCGTGAGAATCTGCAAAACATTTTTTAACACTCTCAATATCATTATACGTTGCTAAGAGTGTGTGTTTTGTAAAATCCGCAGGTACTCCAGGTGAGCTTGGATTTCCAAAAGTCGCAGCTCCACTTCCCGCTTGTACTAAAAGTGCATCGCTGTGTCCATGATAACATCCTTTAAATTTCACGATATCATCACGTCCACTAAACCCGCGAGCAAGGCGAATAGCGCTCATAACTGCTTCTGTTCCGCTGCTTACAAAACGTACTTTGTCGATGGAATCAAAAAAGCTTGTAACCATCGAAGCGAGCTGGGTTTCTGCCTCCGTTGGCGCACCAAAACTTAGACCATGCTTGACCGCCTCGATCACTGCGCTTTCAATCTCTTCATTTCTGTGCCCAAAAATAAGCGGTCCCCAACTTTGCACATAATCCACATATTTATTACCATCAATATCGATGATATAAGCGCCCTCACCCGAGGCAATAAATCGTGGAGTTCCACCAACACTTGAAAATGCACGAACAGGAGAATTTACACCTCCAGGAATAAGTTGTTGTGCTTCTTGAAACGCTTTAATTGATTTTTGTATATTCATAAATTATTTTCCTAACCTTCTAAATTTTTGCGCCATTATATCTCATAACTATTAAGGCATCTTAATTCATCTTTGCTATAATGGCGCAAATCATCTTGAAGGCACTCTTTGAACCGTTCCGCAGCTGCATTTTTAATAGCCTTTTTATTCCATCTTCTTTTACTGCTTCTTTTGCTATTTGTTGCACAAAATTTCAAAATTGTAAAAAAGAGTTCCCATCAAGAAAAACGCTTAAAAATTTCTCTCAAAGAGTTGCCAAAAGCGCTTCAAAAAGAGGAGATTGGTGTTTTAAAACAACCGCAAAAACCCCAAATAGCTCCAAATATGCAAGCACCTCTTATGGAAAAACCACTCCAAAAAGTGCTTGCTACCGCTAGCAAAGAACAGGCACAAGCGATGCAACAAACAAGTTCTAACGACCCGCAAAGCACGCCCCAAAAACTTCCTATGCCCCCAAAAGAGCCAAGCAAATCCTCCGTTGTAACTCCAAAAGCTCCAGAGTACATAAAGCCAACGCTCACGCCTCAAGCCCCAAAAGAGCATGCAAAACTCTATCGCTTTCTCTCACAAGAGGATAAAAGTGCACCAACGTCACAAGAGAATGGTAAAACTTCAAAACGAAGCTCACAAGTAGAACAAAATGTCAAAGAACTATATGGCTCTAAGTTTGCAGAACTAAGTGCTGGTGAACAAAAATATATTGAAGACAATATGGAAAAAATGAGGCAGATCACACAAGAAACACTCAACCGAGTAGGAAGTGTGAATATTCCAAACAATTTTAGAGTCAATGCCATCAATGTAATAGAGTTTACCCTCCATCCAAACGGCGATATGAGCGATTTTAAATTTCTACAAAACAGTCACTATTATCTCTTAGATGACACAACAAAAGAGACCATAGAGTACGCCTACAGCAAATATCCAAGACCTGCTCAAAATACACTTATTCGTTATAAAGTGTATTATAATCTACGAGGATATTGATCCATTTAAAAGCGCTAGCGCGCCTTTATAGATAGGTTCATCAATAAACCCATACTCTTCATCAACAAACCCGCTCACTCCAAACTCTTGATGCATCTCAAAGAGCTTTACAATCATCTGTGCTCGCTGTATCTGGGCAACTTCATCTGTAAATATTTCATTGACAAGTGTGACTTGTGATGGCGAAATGCACCCTTTTGCATCATATCCCATACTTTTTTCAAGAACAAGCCAAGATTCAAAGGCATCGAGGTTTTTAAAATCTTGAAATACAAATGAAACAGGCTTTACATGTAAGGCCTTACATGTAACCAAAAAATGGCTCAAAATATAGCGCATTGTTGGGTTGTTTTCTTGAATCTGATTTTGTGGAAGTTCCATATCTGCAAATAGATCAAGAATGCCAAGATAAAATGCCTTCACCCTTTTATCCACTTTTAAAGCCCCAAGATTTGCCCATGACTCACAGGTTTCTATGGAAAGATGCAACTCAATTTGTTCATCTAAAAGGTGCAAAACATTTTGCACCTCACGTGGCGTGCGGATTTTTGGAACACGAATGGCATCGGGTTTAAATTGATTCAAATAAGCAATCTCATCATAACCGCCCGCATCAAGCGCATTGACTCGCACTACAATCTTTTTCTCACACTCTTTATAATAGGATAAAAAAAGTGCGCAAAGCACAAGCGCAAAAGGCTTTTGCTCCCTTGAAACTCCGTCTTCAAGGTTGAGCATAATACACTCCGCATCAAGCGATGGGATTTTAAGAAGATGCTTTAGATTGTGCGCTGAGAGCATTAAGATAGAGCGATAATCTTGCCGATTATTGATAATTCTAGCGTTTGGAACCGCCAAAAGGTCAAGTCGTTCCAGATTTCTGGAGGCCAAAGCCTCTTGGATTATTTCAAGGGGAAGATTTTTCACTGTTTTTTAACTCTATGTAAATAGCGATAAAGTGCTTCGATCTCATCTTTAGTTAAGAAATATTTTGGCATTCCCGCAACCCTACTATCAAGTGATTCATAAAAATCTTTAAAGCCTATATTGGTAATATCTGAACCTCTAAAACTTTTGATTTTATTATCTTGTTTATACCTTGCAACAAGTCTGCCTTTGCCATTTTCACCATGGCAATTGTGACATCCAATCCCTCTTGGATTTTTGTAAAATGAGGATGCATACTCCTCATCTGTGATAAAAGAGGATGCGCCAAAGAGCGTAATAGAGAGAGATAAGATGACAAACAGTTTCATTCAAAGCGACCTTTTAGACAATTGTCGCTATATTATCGAAAAAATAATTTATGGGGACTAAATGAAGATTCTAGATGGAAAAACTTTAGCAAAAAAGATAGAAAATGGTGTTTTAACCCAAACTAAACAACTCAAAGAGCAAACAGGAAGAGTTCCAGGACTTGCTGTCATCCTTGTTGGAAATGACCCTGCAAGCCAAGCGTATGTAAGCATGAAGAAAAAGGCGTGTGATCGCGTTGGTTTTTACTCAGTTTCGCATGAAATGCCAACAACTATCTCTCAAGAGGCGATTGAAAACACGATTACGATGATGAATGACAATCCAAATATTGATGGAATTTTGATCCAACTTCCTCTTCCTGCACATATTGATACCACAAAAATTTTAGAACTTGTGGCTCCAAACAAAGATGTTGATGGATTTCATCCCTATAATGTAGGACGACTCACAACAGGACTTGATGGCTTTGTTCCATGTACGCCACTGGGTGTTATGGAGCTTTTTAGCGAGTACAACATCGATCTTAAAGGGAAGAACTGTGTTGTTGTTGGTGCATCTAATATCGTTGGAAAACCAATGGCTGCACTGCTTCTCAATGCAAATGCAACGGTTGAAATCTGCCATATTTTCACAGATGATTTAAAAAAACATACCCTCGATGCAGATATACTTTTAGTTGGTGTGGGCGTTATCAATCTTATTAAAGAGGACATGGTCAAAGAGGGAGCCATCATTATCGATATCGGTATTAACAGAGCCGATGATGGAAAACTTGTAGGTGACGTTGATTATGAAAATGTTGCGCAAAAATGTTCTTATATCACCCCAGTTCCAGGCGGAGTTGGACCTATGACTATTTCTATGCTTTTAAGCAATACACTCAAAGCAGCGCAACTCCATTCGAAAGCACAGTAATGAAAGCGTTTCTCACTAAAGCATATAAATTTTCAAACTCATGGACAGGAACAATCATTATTGTTTTGTTTGTTATCTTTTTTGTTGCACAAGCTTTTCGGATTCCAAGTGGTTCTATGAAAGACTCTCTTTTGGTTGGAGATCATCTTTTTGCCAAAAAATTTGTTTATGGCGTTCCAACACCGCACCTTCCATTTTTGGAAGTATCGGTGACTCCATGGACAAACAATTTGCACCTCATAGATGGTGGTGAACCAAAACGCGGTGATATTGTTATTTTTCGCTACCCTCACGATACAAAGATGCATTATGTCAAACGTTGTGTCGCACTTGCTAATGATCAACTTTTTATTAAAGATAAAGCGCTTTATTTACATCCGCATGAAGGCGATACATTTATCAAAGCAAACTATCCAGCTGAAAATATTGTGAGTATCAATGGCAAACTCTGGGTTAAAAATCCTTATGAAAAAGAGCATCCTGGAATTCATCATGATGATGCAATCCAAGGCGATACACCTGTTTTACTTGCCAACGATGGAAGAATGGAACGCATCGATTCACATGAAAAAATGGTTCTTCTTTTGCAAAACACAAATCAACTCCCCGCTGATGTAAAGTTACTAGCGCACAATCCTATATTTGAAACAGACATCATAACAGTTGGAGAAAAAAGCTATTTTATGATGGGTGACAATCGCGATCACAGTAATGACAGCCGTTTTTGGGGAGCTGTTCCTTATGCAAATTTAGAGGGAACGCCTTGGTTTATCTATTTTAGTATGGATGATAACTATGAGATTCGTTGGGATAGAATGGGTAAAACACCGACAGATTTGGAGCGGCCAGAACATCTCAAACCCGCTATTGCACAAAGAATCATAGAGGATAAAAAAGATAATGGACTTTATTGATCAATATCAGTTGAAGATATTTGAGGTTCTAGCCGTTGTCTTCGCTTTAATGATTGCCATTATAGGTCATGAGATTATGCATGGCTATATTGCCTACAAATATGGAGATATGACCGCGAAAAATGCAGGACGTCTGTCAATCAATCCACTCTTACATGTAGATCTCGTTGGAACCATTATCGTTCCATTTACTATGTATTTTTTACCTATGTTGCTTGGAATGGGCGGCGGTTTTATTTTTGGATGGGCCAAACCTGTTCCTGTAAATATGAGAACTGTGATAAATCGAGGCGGATACAACGCTGCAATGCAAGTTAGTTTGGCCGGTATAGTTTACAATTTCACCCTTGCGGCATTTGCTTCAATGGCGCTAGTGTCGATGAGTGAGCCATCACTAGCAGATGGCATGGCATATACTTTTTTTTATGTGCTTGTTATAAAACTTGTAATTGTCAATGTCATACTCGGAGTTTTTAATCTCTTGCCAATTCCACAATTTGATGGTGCACATTTTCTGATGTATCTTGCACTCAAATTGCACTTCAAAGAGATAGCAGAAGCTTTTTATAGATTAGAGCGTTATGGTATGGTTATAGTCCTTGTCGTGATTATGACACCATTAAAAGATTATTTACTTATCATGCCGGTTCAAATGGTATTGAGACTTTTACTTTCATGAAGGGGAAAAAATGAAATTTTACATAGCTACAGATCACGCTGGAGTGGATCTCAAAGATTATACGGTTGCACTCTTGGAAGAAAAAGGGCATGAAGTCATAGATCTTGGACCATTTGATAAAGAGAGAGTGGATTATCCCGATTATGCGGTAAAAGTCTCTCAAAATGTTCTAGCCGACAGCAGTAGTCAAGGGATTTTGATTTGCGGTTCAGGGATTGGGATGAGTATGGCAGCCAACAGGTTTCACGGAATTCGTGCAGCACTTTGTCATGATGCCTACACTGCCCAAGTCGCGCGTGAGCACAATGATGCCAATATTCTCTGTTTTGGAGAGCGTATTGTGGGACGCGGCGTTGCTGAGTCGATAATTGATGCATGGCTTGGTGCAAGCTTTGAGGGCGGACGCCATTGTGGTCGTGTGCTGAAGATAGAATCGATTCAAGGATAAAAGATGTTTACGCAGTGGTCACTTTTAACAATAGTCTCATTACTGGCTATATTTTTGTTTGTAAAGATGTTCTATTTTAAAAGCATTACTGTTAAAGAGCAAAAAAGTAATGAGATGATGAAACTCACACTGCAAGAAGCTGAAATACTGATACGTAAATACCAGATTCAACTCCAACGTGCGCTTGGAAATGTTGATATTTTAAGTGATGAACTCAATAAACTCAGAAATGAACTCAAAACATTAAAACAAAGAAACTCAAAACATCGACTTGAAGCCGACAGACTCAACGCAAAAATCAAAGCGTTAGAGAGCAGAATCGACGCTTTACTCTAAGGAAAATTGTTATGACACAAGAGGAACAAAAGATCATTTATGATGCTATTCGTGATATCCCTGATTTTCCACAAGCAGGGATTGTATTTAAAGATATTACAACGCTTTTAAATGATAAAAAAGCGTTTCATATTCTTATGAAACACCTTGCTACGCGATATAAAGATTATAATCTTGATTTTGTCGCTGGCATTGATGCGCGCGGTTTTATCTTTGGATCAGCTTTGGCACAGATGCTTGGATGTGGTTTTGTCCCAATTCGCAAAAAAGGGAAACTTCCCTATACAACCATCTCTGAAAAATACGCCCTAGAGTATGGTTTTGATGAAGTTGAGATTCATATTGATGCATTCGCTAGAGTAGAACATGCTAAAGTCCTGCTTATCGATGACCTTATCGCAACGGGTGGCACGGCTTACGCGGCGGCTTCGCTTATCAATAAAACAGGTGCTACATGTAGCGAAGCGTGCTTCATCTTGGGTCTTAATTTTTTAGATGGGCAGAAAAAACTAGAAACGCAAACAAAAGTTTATACAGTAATAGGAATTGACTAATGTACTATATCCCAACAGCTTCAAAATATGATCCAAACGAAAATGGCCATTTTGGTATTTTTGGCGGACGCTATGTTCCAGAAACGCTTATGCCCGCTCTTGTAGAGTTAGAAAAAAAATATAAAGAAATACGCTTTGATAGAGCCTTTTGGAAAGAGGTAGATTACTATCTCAAAGATTATGTCGGTCGCCCTTCTCCACTCTATTTTGCAGCAAATATCTCGCAGGAACTTGGCGCAAAAATCTATTTGAAACGCGAAGATCTCAACCATACAGGCGCACATAAAGTAAACAATGTAATTGCGCAAGGTTTGATGGCCAAAAAACTAGGCTATAAAAAAGTTATCGCAGAAACAGGAGCGGGTCAGCATGGAGTGGCTACAGCCACCATCGCAGCACTTTTAGGTTTGGAGTGTGAAATATTTATGGGTGCCAAAGATGTAGCTCGTCAAGAACTCAATGTTTTTCGCATGAAACTCCTTGGCGCAAAGGTGAATGCAGTTGAGAGTGGAAGTAAAACGCTTAAAGATGCTATGAATGATGCCATCCGCCATTGGGTCACAAACACAAGAGATACCTTTTATATCATTGGAACCGTTGCAGGTCCCCATCCCTACCCAATGATGGTGCGTGATTTTCAAGCAATCATCGGATGGGAAGCGCGCGCGCAGATTTTAGAAAAAGAGGGAAGACTTCCTGATCATGTTGTTGCATGTATCGGTGGCGGCAGCAATGCTATCGGATCGTTCCAGCACTTTTTAGAAGATAAAGAGGTGCGCTGTATTGGTGTGGAAGCGGGTGGACTTGGAGTAGAGACGGACAAACATGGTTGTTCTCTTCTTATGGGTCGTCCTGGAGTTTTGCATGGGCAAATGAGCTATCTCCTGCAAGATACAGATGGGCAAATCCTAGAAGCGCACTCCATCTCGGCAGGACTTGACTACCCTGGCATTGGGCCTGAGCATGCCTTTCATAAAGATAATGGAAGTGTAAGTTATGGCAATGCAACCGATCAAGAGGCACTCGATGCTTTTGTCTGGTTAAGCCGTAAAGAGGGGATTATTCCCGCTTTTGAAAGCGCCCATGCGGTTGCATACCTTAAAAAAATGGACAATATTAAAGACAAAATTATCATTGTCAATCTTTCAGGTCGTGGTGATAAAGATATGATTCAAGCAAAACAGATTTTAAATTTCGATAACTAAGGCGATTCGTGGAACATATTTTTTTAGAGTGGCTCAAAGAGTATGGGTATATTATCCTTTTTGTTTGGAGTATTTTAGAGGGCGAGCTTGGACTTGTCATGGCTGGTATTATGGCGCATACAGGAGATATGAATCTCTTCATTGCCATAATTGTCGGTGCTTTTGGTGGATTTATCGGAGATCAAATCTACTTTTATATTGGACGTTTTAACAAAGCATATATCAATAAAAGTTTCAAAACGCAACGTCGTAAATTTGCAATCGCCCATATACTGCTCAAAAAATATGGCTGGCCGCTTATCTTTGTACAGCGTTACATGTATGGTATGCGCACAGTCATCCCAATGGCCATAGGTCTAACAAAATACTCCGCTCGTGATTTTGCTATCATCAACTTCATCAGTGCGCTCTTTTGGTCGGCCTTGGCTATTATTTTGTCCTACTATTTTGGAGAGGAACTGCTCAATCTTCTTTCTTGGATCAAACAGCACTGGTATTTTGCAATCCCTTTTGCACTTTCCATCATAGGAAGTATCGCATTTATTTTTAACCGTATAGAAAAAAACATTTTGGAGAAACGCCGTGAAAATCGCTCTTTATAACCAACCCATCTCTGCACTCAACGCTGAATTGACGCTTGAGTTTATCACTCCTGCCGCATTGCAAACGCATCCACTTGCTTTGCTCTTAACACAAGCAGGATTTCAAGCCAAAGCAGAACAGTTTTGTGCCCTCCATGAGCATCGTCTGCTTGTTTGTGCCCTCACCGATCAAAGTAGTGAAACTATGCGTGCAAGCATCGCAACTGCCATTCAAATGGCTATGCAATACACGTATGGCTCCATCAAAGTAGCAGTTGAGAGTAAAAGCACTATCCCTGCTCTTGTCGAGGGAGTTATCCTCGGAGGATACAAATTTGAGTCCTACAAGTCAGAACCAAAACAAACATCGCTTCAAGAGGTTTTGTTTGCAAATCATAGCGGAGATGATTTTGCATCCCTACAAGCACTTTTTAACCAAAGTCTCACCATTGCACAAGCAACCAATTTTGTGCGTGATTTAGTCAATCAAACTCCTTATGATATGACCCCGCAAGTTATGGCAAACACAGCCCAGATGATTGCTGCGGACCATGCGCTTACATGTAACATTCTTGATGTTGCTGATTTAAAGAATGAAGCTATGAATGCGATGCTCGCAGTAGGCCGTGCATCCACGAACCCACCTCGCCTCATTCATCTTGCATACAAACCTGCAAACCCTAAAAAAGTGATCACGCTTGTTGGCAAGGGACTTACATACGATAGCGGCGGGCTAAGCCTCAAAGCTGCAGCGTCCATGGTCACAATGAAGATGGATAAGGCAGGTGGATGCGCTGTTATGGGAATTATCAAAGCAGTTAGCGAGTTAAAACTCGATATCGAAGTACACGCTTTTGTTGGTGCTGTTGAAAATATGATTGGTGGCAATGCCTACAAACCCGATGATGTGCTTCGTGCAAAAAATGGCAAAACCATTGAAGTGCGCAACACCGATGCTGAGGGTCGTTTGGTGCTTGCTGATGTACTCAGTTATGCCCAAGCAAATGTACAAGCAGATTATATTTTCGATTATGCAACCTTGACTGGTGCGTGTATGGTTGCTCTTGGACCCTATACAACAGGTGTGATGGGGCACAATGAAACACTCAAACAAGAGTGGTTGTGTGCAGCAGAGCAAAGCGGTGAATACTGTGGCAATCTGCCATTTAACCGCCATCTCAAAAAACTGATTAAAAGCGAGCTCGCCGATGTTTGCAATGTCTCTTCAAAACCATACGGTGGAGCCATCACAGCGGCATTATTTCTTGACAACTTCATTGATGATACCATGAAAGAGAAATGGGTCCATTTTGATATTGCAGGTTCTGCTTATACAGAGAGTCCATGGGATGTTCATAGTTATGGAGGAACCGGTGCTGGAGTTAGAATGAGTATGCAATGGTTACTAAATTTAAATACACAAGGAAATAATTAATGGGATTAGCAATCGGTCTAGTAGGACTACCAAACGTAGGCAAATCAACAACGTTCAACGCTTTAACAAAAGCGCAAAATGCAGAAGCAGCAAACTATCCGTTTTGTACGATAGAGCCAAATAAGGCGATTGTTCCTGTTCCGGATATTCGTCTGGTTGCACTCTCTAAAATAGTCAATCCAGAACGTGTACAGCACTCTACTTTAGATTTTGTGGATATTGCAGGACTTGTCAAGGGTGCGAGTAAAGGTGAAGGTTTAGGCAATAAATTTCTCTCAAATATCCGCGAAACAGAGGTTATTTTACAGATTGTCAGATGTTTTGAAGATGAAAATATCGTGCATACTGAGGGCAATATTGATCCGCTTCGTGATATTGACATCATCGAAAATGAGCTTATTTTAGCAGATATCGAAGTATTATCAAACAGAATCACACGTTTGCAAAAACAAGCCAAATCAGATAAAAATGGTAAAGCCCTTGCTGATTTTGCTGATGAGCTCATGGAGTTTTTAGCAGATGGAAAACTTGCTCGCAATTTTCCTAAAGCAGACCATGAAATGTTTATAGAACTTAACAAAGATCTCAGACTGCTCACTGCAAAAGAGATTATGTATGGCGCAAATGTCGATGAAGATGGACTTTTAGAAGATAATGCGTTTGTTGTAGCCGTGAAAGAACATGCAGCGCAGCATAACTGTGAAGTCATCAAACTTTGTGCAAAAATCGAAGAAGAACTTATAGGCCTCAGCGATGAAGAAGCACAAGAGTTCTTAGAAGATTTAGGCGTTAAAGAATCAGGGCTTGCACAAATCATCCAAAAAGGGTTTGAAAAACTAGGACTTATGAGCTACTTTACAGCGGGTGTCAAAGAGGTTCGTGCTTGGACAATCCGTAAAAACACCACAGCTCCAAAAGCAGCAGCTGTAATCCATAACGACTTTGAAAAAGGGTTTATTCGCGCTGAAGTCATCGCATACGAAGATTTTGTCGCTTGTGGTGGTGAGGCTAAAGCAAAAGAAGCTGGAAAAATGCGCCTAGAAGGAAAAGAGTATATCGTCAATGATGGCGATGTTATGCACTTTAGATTTAACGTATAAAACTACTTTGAAGCGCTAAGAATCTCTCTTAGCGCTTTAGTTTTTACAAAAATTCATCTTATTGAGGGGCACCTCTAAAAACTCTAGCACACTTTATGCTTTGGCGAATGCACCAATAGTAAAGAAATCGATAGATATATTTTATCGATTAATTTTTAGAAAGTAGAGTTCAGGGACTTATTTGTAACCCAT
>JAVHOA010000014.1:0-5734 GCA_036169815.1 Sulfurimonadaceae bacterium | reverse complement strand
GGAAAACTCACCGATGGCACTGTGCGTGATATCCTCACAAACTCTGCGACGCATCCTCATGGCATAAAAGTGCGCCTTATGAGCGGTGAAGTAGGACGCGTGCAAGAGATTTATGGCTAATGCGAGTTTTTGTTGATGGCGATGCCTTTCCTAATCTTTTAAAGCCGATTTTACTGCGTAGTATTGAGCGACTTAGTTTGGAAACTTTTGTGGTTTCAAATAAAAAGATTAGTATCGGCGAGAGTGGATTTGTAAGTTATCTTATCGTCGAGCAGGGTGCGGATGAAGCGGATCATAAGATCGTTGAGATGGCAGAGATGGGTGACTTGGTCATCACCGCCGATATCCCACTCGCGGATCGTATTATCGCCAAAAATGCCCACGCCATTGACCATAGAGGTGCGCTTTATAGTGTGGATAATATCAAGCAATATCTCGCGATGCGAAACCTTATGGAGTCGATCCGAGAGATGGGCGAGATGACAAGAGGACCAAAACCATTTTCACAAAAAGATGCCCATGAGTTTGCAAATCAACTCAATAAATTTTTGACAAAATGGGTCAAAACTTAAAGCTGCATTATGCTCTTTAAAGTAAATGAGTATTTACTGTGTTATATCAAGATTTTGAATCGTGTTGCTTTGTGTAAGCTCTAAATAACGGATTGTATCCTTTATTTTTTTCATGGATTGGGCGGTTTCATCTTTGAGCGATGCTAGCAGCTCTTTTGCATGATTGATTAGGTAAAAAGCCTCCTGCATCTCATCTAAAGTTTCAAATTGGGGCATTTGTGAAATAAGTTTGTCGAGCTCTTTTGTATTTTTTGTGATGAGCGCGACTTTAAACTCATTATTCCACATCCGTTACATCTTTCCATGCTTCAAGTAAGCCTCTTGCGACGCCATTGACTTCATCAAGATAAAGCTCATTATTTTGTAAATTTGCTTGGACAAGAAGTGTAAGCTGGTGTTGGTAAAGAGCGCTTAGATACTCCGCTATTTGACCCTGTCTTAAATCAAGATTATTGATAAGTTCGATAACAATTGCAATGGAACGATTAATCCAATATGTGCGTCTTTCTATGTCGTTGTTTGCAATAGCACGTTTTGCTTGAGTATTAAAACGTAAAATCCCTTCATAAAGCATTTTAATAAGCTTTTGTGGCGATTCAATCTCGACATTGTTTTGTGCGTATGTGTTGTATGCGCTTGCTTGATACATTTTTAGACTTCCTTAAGCTTATTTAGTGGTGCCATTGACGGCCATTGAGATTTGTTGAGACAGGGATGAAAATTGATTATTGAGATTACTGATAATTGCGTCATAGGCAATAAATTGTTGGGTCATGGTGTCATAACGTGCGTTAAGAGCTGCTACTGCTCTTGTTCTATCGCTTGTAAGCGTTGTCGCTTCAGTTTTAAGACCATTAGTGAGATTGCTTAAAACACCATTGGATTTGGTTAAATTATTTAAATTATTAAAAAGAGTTGTAAAAACACCTTCTGTTGTTTTTGTCGTGCCATTTGCATTCACAGTCGTTTTTCCGCTGAAATAATCAGCCATTGCAATCGGGTTTTCTACCATTTTTGTGTCAAAAGCATTCGTGTCGAAGCTTAAAGTTCCATCTTGATTGACATTGATACCATACTGGGTTATTGATAAACCCGTGCCACCAATGGAGGTGATGATTTGTTTAATCGCTCGATCAATTCCATTAACCGAACTATCGCCATTAAACAAGCCAATAGACTTATTAGCAACATCAGCTTGGGTCATTGCATTGAGCTGTTTAGCCATTGAGTTATATCCATCTACGAGATTTTGCATAGCATCTTTAATCGGTTGAGCATCTTGAGCAATACTGATTTTTGTCGTAGCACCCGCGCTATCGTTTAAAAGATTAATACTCATTCCAAGAGCGATATCTGTAATCATATTTGAACTTCTTGTAAGCGTAATCCCATTATATTTAAAAGATGCATCTGAGGCAGATTGGATAGAAGAGAGATCTCCAGTTGAGGGTGTTGCACTTGTTAAAAGAGGGCTCAAACTCCCTCCAGTTGCTTGATCTGTGAGCGTAATGGGTTGGTTTTCCGCTACGCCTTTGGCAGTTAGGACAAGATTGTATGTGCCAACATCATTTTTGATGACACGAGCGCTAAGGGTTGTTCCAGTGATTGTATCGCTGTTGATTATATTTGCAAGATCACTAAGGGTTGTTGTGCTGGTGTAAGCAAAAGCGGTATCTACTCCATTTGCGTTGAGAGTAAGTGTTCCAGAGCCCGTCGCAATTGGTGTTCCTGTTGAAGCAAATGCTCCTGACATGATGGAATCACTTTTGAGTGTAGTATTAAGAGTTCCACCTAAATCGGTAAGCGTGATTTGCTGGTTTGTGCCAGTATTTTTGGAGTTAAATACAAGGCTGTAACCCGTATCGCTTGTTTGTAAAATACTTGCTTTTACATCAGTGCCTGCAAGATCATTAATCTTTGTTTGAAGATTTTCATAGGTTGTCGCGGAGGTATAATCAATAAGATAATCCGTTCCATTTATATTCAGATTAAGCTTTCCTGTGCCCGTTGCAATGGCATTTGTCCCGCTTGTGAAACTTCCTGATTGCAAGACGCTACTTGTTGCCATCTTTATATCAGATATCGTAAAATCTTGAATTGCAACACCAGCACTCGCTGTAACGCTTACATTGCTGTTTGAGCCAGCGACAGTGCGTTCTTGATAAAGTGTACTATTTTCCAGAGAGGATGCTGCGCCATACAAGGAGGTTGCCAAACTGTTTAACAAATTCATAGAATCTTGCTTTTGCGTATTGGTTGTTATTTTTTTGTCAATGGGATTGATGATAAGAGTGGTATCGTTGGTTTTTAATTTATCAATAATGGCTGAGGTTAAAACACCAGAACCTATACCGAGTGAGTTGACTGCTCCAGTTGCCATAACGCTTCCTTTTGAATCTCTATTTTGTCTGAAGCTAGTATCGACAGAGTTTCATTATTGTTTAACAAAGCAAAAAAGATTCCACAAAAACTATTTTTTCTTTTCAATACCAAATTTTTGTGAGCGTATGGTGAGTTCGGTGATAGCGACGCCGTGGCGCATTTGAAGGATATTTTCTACTGCATCGGCGATATCATCGGCTTGGAGGCGTTTGTCTAGTTCTTGAGAGGTTTCAAAACGTAGAGCGTCAAAAAACGAGGTTGCCGTCATATCGGGGTTGATGCTTACGACATTGACACCGCTTTTTCTTACCTCTTCAAAGAGTGAGAGGCTAAAGGCGCGAAGTCCTGCTTTGGTTGCAGAGTAGAGCGCTGAAAATTTCGAGTGACGGGTTGCTTCGATGGAAGTGATGTTAAATATGATTCCCTCATTAAACTTCAGTGTTCTTAAAAGTGCGTTGGAAAGCGTGATAGGAGCGGTAAGATTGAGCGAGATCATTTTAAAAATGGTTTGCGTATCGATCTCTTCATGCGGTTCGAAAACGCCAAAACCTGCCACATTGCACAAAACAGAGATGGAGGGGTCTGCTTGCAAAAGAGTGAGAATAGAAACAGTCATTTTTTCATCACTCAAATCACATGCAAGCGCTCTAAAATTTGGGTGCTTGAGTGGAGCTTCATCAATGGTACGACTGATACCGATGACATCATATCCAAGGTCTAAAAGTCTTTGCGAGATTGCGTAGCCTATGCCGCGGCTCGCACCTGTGACTACTGCAGTTGCCATGTTCGTATTCTCTCTTTTGGGATATATTTTAGGGCTTTTTGTAGCATTACATGTAAGATATTTTGCTCAATCGTTTGCCCGTACGAGACGATATTATCTTTGACTTCGTAGGGATAATAGGCAAGATCACTGCGGCGCAGTTTTTTGATTTTTTTGAGATGCACAGAGCTCATACGAAAACTCCCTAGTGTGAGCTGAAAAAGTGTATCCGCTTCAATGGTGGCAAAAATTTCATCGATGAGCGGCGGATAGAGGGTTTTGAACTCCTCGTTGTAGATGATGGGATCGACGCAAACGCGCACCTTCCAACCAGCATCGATTGCTTCTTTGATGGATGCGAGACGTTTTTGCAGCGATGGGGTTTTGTGCTCATATAAGTCAATGATTTTTTGTGGTGAAAGCGTCCATGCAAGGACAACGTGAGGGCTTACATGTAAGTGTTGCAAAGCCTTGAAATTGGCACTTTTTGTGCGCACTTCTAGATGGAGATTTGGGTGTTGGCGTGCAAACTCGATCCACTCTTTTGTATGCGAAGTGAGCGATTCTATGGCGAGCGTGTCGGTGTCATATGAGATAGCAACAAGTGTGGGTTTGTCCAAATATGGCAAAACGGCATCGAAAAAATCTTGTGTATTGACGAAAAAAACAGTGTTGGCGGAGTTGTACATGCCACTGAGGTAGCAGTACTGGCAATCGTACAAACACCCCAAAATCGAGGGCGTATAAAAGAAATTTTCATACTCAAACCCATCGCTATAAAAAGAGCCTTCATATAAAAAAGGTGCCTCGCGTCGCGCTAAGATGAGATTTTTGCTTTTGCTTTGGACTCCAAAATCCTGATTTGGACGGTTGAAAACATCTTTGTAGTGGGTGATAAAGATAATTTTGGCGTTTGCAAACTTACGCATAATCTTACATGTAAGCGCTTCCTCTCGCACGCTCTCTTCTATGTAAAGATGCGAGAAAAAATCACAGTGTGAGGGTTTTGACAAGTGACTCAAGATACTGACTCCTCTCTTGTTTAGATAGTTTTGTACTACTTGGAAGGCTTATGCCCAAAGGGCACTTCGCATGTAAGGGTTTTTTATGATGGAGTTTATAGTAACAACACGCATCATAAAAACGGTCGCTTTGAGATTTTGTAAGATGTGATGCAATGGTTTGGATGTGTTCTTGCTCTTCTAAGCTGAAGAGTTCCTCTTTCTTTGTCACAAAACGCGCCCAATGGATGAGGTTTTTAAATGTATCCATACTCTGTGAGATGAGCGCTAGCGCCGAATCTTTGCTTACATGTAAGGGTTCAAAATGATCCGAAACGACTTTAAAAAAGAGCATCGCATGGGTGTCAAAAAACCTTGAAGCCGCTTTGTAAGCGCCGAAACTTTCCATATCAGTTGGTGCGTGCAAAGGGCTTGTTTGAGGCGCATCAACACAGAGAAGCTCACACTCGATGAGCGGATGTTCAAACAAAATATCAGGGAAAAAAGAGGACGTGTTTTCAAAGGGTGCGGTGAGTTTATGCGCCAAAATCATGGCACCGATTGCAAACTCTTTGGGCGCTGCGCAGATACCAAGATTGACAAAAATATCGTTATGGCTTGGAGGAAAACGCCCCAAAAGCGCACTTGTAGCCATCATGGCATTTTCTCTTCCAACGCCTGTGACGATGAGTTTTATTTCCTCATTTTCAAACATGGTGTAGGGAAGTGTGTAGGTGCGAGAGAGTTTAAAAGTGTCAATAAGTGCTCGAGCTTCGGCACTGAGTGCTACGGTGATATACAACATTGCAAAATTTTATCAGATTTCACTTTCAAAATAGATTTTTTTTGCTATAATTCTCATCTCAAAAGCGCTCAGAACATCAAGAAAAGTGTTTTGAACGCTCTCCTTTAGACCTGTGCAATGGCAGGGCGAAGTAATGTGTCAGGGTAGGAATACAGCAGCACCCTTTGTCTTGTTATGTGCCGCAGGTATCTGGAGGGGAGTACTTCTTTTT
>JAVHOA010000013.1:0-5756 GCA_036169815.1 Sulfurimonadaceae bacterium | reverse complement strand
CTTTTATAGTAACTTCTGCTATTTGAATCGTTTCTCCATGCACTATTTTTGCACGTTTACGCAGTTCAATCTTGCCATCTCTTTTTACATGTCCATCAGCGACGAGTATTTTTGCATCTGCTCCGCTATCAACAAGGTCTAAAACTTTTATAAGCTTATAAAGTTCGATGTACTCATCGTGTAGTTGAAATTCCATATTTTATCTTCCATCTCTTTTTGTAGTTTTTCTTTTTTTCTGAGTGAGCGTTTTTTGTTTTTCTACTGGCTTGGAACTAGCTCTCTTTGGCCCTTTTAGTGTTGCTTTTTTTGAATGTTTTGGTTTGGCGTCATCTTGCGCAGCTTTTTTTGTAATATCAACTTCAAACCCTTTAATTTCAGATCTCGGAATCTTTACTTGGATGAGTCGCTCAATCACTTTCATTTGCTCTTTATCATTCACGTCTAAAAGGGTGATTGCCTCGCCATCATGGCCTGCACGGCCTGTTCTACCGATTCTATGGATATAATCCTCTGCGACAGATGGTAGCTCATAGTTGATCACTTGAGGAAGTTGCTCGATATCGATTCCACGGGATGCAATATCTGTAGCCACAAGCACATTGAGCTCTTTTTTCTTGAACTTTGTCAGTGTTTTATTTCTCTGTGCAAGAGTTTTTTCGCCATGGATCACTTCAGCTTTCAGCCCATCGAGTTTGAGCTCTTCTACTAAAATATCTGCACTTTTTTTTGTTTTTGTAAATACTAAAACTTGTTGAAAATTTCTTGATCCGATCAGATAAGAGAGTAATTCCGCCTTTCTATCTGCATCAACAAGAAAAATTTGCTGATTGATCGCCTCTACTGTTTTGTTTTGTTTTGCTGTTTCAATAAACTCAGGTTTTTTGAGTACCAAACGAGAGAGTTTACGTACTTTGTCTGTGTAGGTTGCAGAAAAAAGAAGGGTTTGGTGGCGTTTTGGAAGCTCGGCATGGATGAGCCGAATATCGGTTACAAATCCCATATCAAGCATTCTATCCGCTTCATCGACAACAAAAATCTCTACATGTGCGAGTGTGATACTTTTTTTGAGAATATGCTCACGAAGCCGTCCTGGCGTTGCAATGAGAATATCGATGCCATCTTTGAGCTTTTTTTCTTGTGATTCGAGCGTTTTTCCACCCACTAAAAGTGCGATGGACGTTTGCATATTTTTGGCATATTTTTTCGACTCTTCCTCTATTTGCATAGCAAGTTCACGCGTTGGTGTCATCACGACAACTCGAACCGCTTTTGGTGCAAGCGCTTTGTTATCTCGGAGTCTTTGGATGATTGGGAGCATAAAAGCCGCGGTTTTTCCTGTCCCTGTCTGTGCTGTGGCAAAAATATCTTTTTTTGCTAAAACAGGTCCAATCGCTCTTTCTTGGATAGGAGTTGGTTTTGTGTAGCCAAGAGCGCTGATGGCTTCAAGGAGTGGCTTAATAAGACCAATTTTTTCAAATGACATTCGTAAATCCTTTTCGTGGCCTAATTTTAGCATTTTAATCCTATAATAATACTCACAAATACGACAATTACGAAAGTTTGAAAGAACTATTTTTTTGAAAAATTTTCAAGAGCAGGAGAGAAGATGAGTCAGCATAAAGCTATTTTTTTAAAAGATTATATTGCGCCAGATTTTACAATACAAGAGTGTTTTTTAGAGTTTGATATTTATGAAGAGTACACAATTGTAAGCAATAGGATGAAGATTGTGCAGATGTGCCACGATATTCAAGACATCAGACTTCATGGTGTTGGTTTGGAACTTATAAGCCTTACATGTAACGCGCAAACTGTAGCAGCTGATATGCAAAAAATCGATGAAGAGAGTTTGACTCTTTATAATGTGCCTTGTGAATTTGAGCTCCATCTAGTCACAAAAATCACTCCGCAAAACAATACAGAACTAGAAGGTCTTTATAAATCCAATGGAATGTTTTGTACACAAAATGAGCCTGAAGGATTTCGCCGTATCACTTACTTTTTGGATCGTCCAGATGTGATGGCAAAATATACCACAAAGATTATTGCAGATAAAAAATATCCTGTTTTACTTAGCAATGGCAATAAAAAAGCGTGCGGCGAATTAGAAAACAATCGCCATTTTTGCGTTTGGGAAGACCCATTTGCAAAGCCATCTTATCTTTTTGCGCTTGTTGCAGGTAATCTTGGACATATCACAGATCATTTTACGACGATGAGCGGACGCTCGGTTGCGCTCAATATCTACTGTGATATCGGCAATGAGAGTAAGTGTTTTCATGCGATGGAATCACTCAAAAAAGCGATGCGATGGGATGAAGAGGAGTATGAGCGCGAGTACGATTTAGAGATTTATAATATCGTTGCTGTCGATAGTTTCAATATGGGAGCGATGGAAAATAAAGGGCTTAATATCTTCAATTCCACGTATGTACTCGCCGATAAAGAGAGCGCGACAGATCAAAACTATATGGGCATCGAGAGCGTGATTGCACATGAATATTTCCACAATTGGACGGGAAATCGTATTACATGTAGGGACTGGTTTCAGCTCACACTCAAAGAGGGACTCACAGTTTATAGAGATCAAACTTTTAGTGCAGCTATGAACTCGAAGGATGTCACACGCATTGAAAATGTTAAATCACTGCGTGAGCGCCAATTTGTCGAAGACTCAGGACCAACAGCGCATCCAATCCAGCCAGATTCCTATATTTCTATGAACAACTTTTATACGGCAACTGTGTATGAAAAGGGTGCAGAAGTAATCGGAATGTACCACACTTTTTTGGGCGATACGAACTACAAAAAAGCGATGCAACTCTATTTTAATACTTTTGATGGAAAAGCAGTTCGGGTGGATGACTTTTTTTGGGTGATGGAGCAGTATTACGAGGGAGATTTGAGCCAATTTAAAAGATGGTACCACCAATCAGGAACGCCATCCTTACATGTAAGCGATGTTTATGAAGATGGTGTTTTAACCCTTACATGTAAGCAGATTATTCCTCAAAGTGTCGATGGAGCAGCGCAAGAACCTTTTATGTATCCGCTTAGACTTGCACTGTTTTGTGAAAATGGCGAGTTTTTATTTGAAGAAACCTTAATTATTAAAGATGAGATCGAAAGCTTTATGTGGAAAAATCTGCCATGCAAGCCAAAACTCTCACTCAATCGTGGCTTTAGCGCACCGATCAATTGTGTGTATCAAAGCGTGGATTATTCATTTTTAATGCGCTATGAAAATGATAGTTTTAACAGATATGAAGCTTCTGTAAAATTTGCATTGCAAACTTTAAATGAAATTATGGATACCAACGTCATCAACCAAGAGTATATGGATGCGTTTAAAGAGTTGCTCGATGCTGATGTTGATACAATGCTCAAAGCGCAACTTTTAGAGTTGCCAAGTATTGCAAATTTAATGCAAACAAGAGAAATTGCGGATTTTCAAGCGATGTGCGATGCACGTGAGCGGCTTACTTTAGAGATTGCAACAAAATATAAAGAGGAGTTTGCTGCTCTGTATCAAACATATCATGAGAACAAAGATGATGCGTTATCCTCTGTTTCTATGGGAAAAAGAGCGCTTAAAAATAGGGCATTATCTTATTTGTGTGCCTTAAAAGATAGCGATACACAGGGTGTTTGTAAGAATCAGTATTATCATGCGGCAACTATGAATGATAAAGTTGTTGCACTCTCTTTGCTTGAAAACTTTTATCCTCAAACAGCCCAAAAAGCGTTACAAGATTATTATGAGCGATACAAACATGACCTTTTGATTATGAATAAATATTTCACCATTATTGCAACAGCCGCAAGAGATGATGTGCTTTCGCGTGTGATTGATTCGCAAAGAGATGAGGTATATGATGAAAAAGTTCCAAATCTTGTTCGTGCTTTAGTGTATGGTTTTACAAGAAATTATAGTTATTTTCATGCAGCAGATGCAAGTGGATATCGATTTATTGCAGACCAAGTCATTGCGATAGATAAAATCAATGCTCAAATCGCGTCTGGTTTAGCAGGAGCGTTTAAAGTGTATAGAAAATTGGATGAAAATCACAAGGGTGTGATGAAAACTGAGTTGCAACGCATTCTTGCAACAGAAAATCTTTCAAATAACAGTTATGAAATTATTTCAAAAATTTTAGATAACAATTTACACATAAGCAACAAAATAGGTTGATTTTTTAAAAAAATTAAGCTTTGTTTTGGAAAAAGGTTACTACAATGATAGGGCATTATAAGATTATTCAATACTTTTCACCATGAAATTTATTGTTGATTTTTGTTACAATATTTAATTGAGGAGTAGGCATGGCAAGATTAGTCGTTCTTGGCGGAGGAGTTGCAGGTCACACAACAGCAACTTTTGCAGCAAAGTGGTTGGGTTCAGGGCATGAAGTCGTAGTTGTTACGCCAAATGCAAAATGGAACTGGATTCCATCGAACATCTGGGTTGGCGTTGGTGAGATGAGTAAAGAGGAAGTTACTTTTGATTTAGCGCCCGTGTATCAAAAAGCAGGTATTGGATACAAACAAGCCAAAGCTGTTTCTATCAATCCAGAAGGTAATGAAAGTTCAGATAAACCATTTGTAACAGTGGAATATACAGGACAAGGTAAAACTGGTCAAACGGAAAATATCGAGTATGATTATTTAGTAAACGCAACTGGTCCAAAACTGAACTTTGCTGCAACTCCAGGTCTTGGCGATGCAAATGGATTGGGTGAATTCACTGTTTCTGTTTGTACGGCTGATCACGCTGTGCATGCAAGTGAAGAGTTAAAAAAATCTATCGAAAAAATGAAAAAAGGTGAACGTCAAAAATTCCTCATCGGTACAGGTCACGGTATGTGTACATGTCAAGGTGCGGCGTTTGAATATATCTTCAACATTGAACATGAACTTCGTAAAGCTGGCGTACGCGATATGGCAGATATGAAATGGATTTCTAACGAATCATTTTTAGGTGACTTTGGTATGGGCGGACTTCATATGAAAGTTGGCGGTTATGTTGTAAGTTCTAAACTTTTTGCTGAGTCATTATTTGCAGAACGTGGTGTTGATTGGCTGATTGGAGCGCATGTCAATAAAGTGGAAGCTGGGAAAGTACATTATGAACTTCTTGATGGTTCTATAGGCGAAGAAAGCTTTGACTTTTCTATGCTAATTCCTCCATTTGCTGGTGTTGGCTTAAAAGCGTATAGCAAAGCAGGTGAAGATATCACAGCAACAGTTTTCGCTCCAAATGGATTTATGAAAGTTGATGCAAACTATACTCCAAAACCTTATGCTGAGTGGAAAGCAAGTGATTGGCCACGTACATACCAAAATCCAACATATAAAAATATGTTTGCAGCTGGTATCGCGTTTGCGCCACCACACATTATCTCTAAACCGATGAGTTCTCCAAATGGAACACCAATCAATCCAACACCTCCGCGTACAGGGATGCCATCAGGTATTATCGGTAAGGCAGTTGCGCATAGTGTTTGCGATCTTATCAAAAAAGGAAATGGAGCGCATCTTCATGAAGCCTCTATGGCAGAGATGGGTGCAGCATGTGTTGCTTCAGCTGGAAAAGGTGTCTTTACTGGTACTGCAGCTGCGATGACTGTGTATCCTGTTGTTCCAAATTTTGAAAAATACCCAGGAACGGGTCGTGATACAGATTATACATTTGGTGAGATCGGTCTTGCTGGTCACTGGATTAAACATATCCTTCACTACCTATTTATGTATAAAGC
>JAVHOA010000012.1:0-5787 GCA_036169815.1 Sulfurimonadaceae bacterium | reverse complement strand
AGGTGCGGTCAATAGCGAAGTTATTTTGAGTATTGGAACTGATGAGGTCGTATCTGTCATCACAAATGATGCGGTTAATGCGCTCAAACTCTCAGAGGGTCAAAACGCTATCGCAATCATCAAAGCAAGCGAAGTGATGATTGCAAAATAAATCTATAAATTTGCTACCATGTAAGGCTTTAACTCCCTACATGTAAGGTGTTTCCTCTCTACATGTAAGGCTTTATTTCCTTACATGTAAGGGTTAAAGCGGCTCTTCTATGGACACAGCTTTCTTGAGGTGAAATTGAAAATGTCTTTCTAAATCTGCATTATATAAAAGTATTGGAACGACGATGAGTGAAGCAATAACTGCTGCGATAGTTCCAAATATGAGTGAAATTCCAAGCCCTCCAAATACAGCATCCCCAGCAAGCAGTGTTGATGCAAGAATAATTGCCACGGCGGTTAAGAAGATAGGTTTTGCACGAGTTGCTGTAGCATAAGCAATCGCTTCGGCTTTTGGCATACCTTTGTCGCGCATCAGTGATTTTGTAAAATCTATGAGCAGTAAAGAGTTGCGAGAGCTAATACCAATGAGTGCGATAAATCCAATAAGCGACGTTGCCGTTAAAAAGAATGTATCTGCCGTAAAAAGGTTCATAATCCAATGCCCAACAATCACACCGATGATAGAAAGAAAACTTCCCGTGAGGATAATGCCACTGAGTGTGTAGCTTTTATAGTACACAACCATAAGCAAAAAGATAAGGACAAGCGCCGCAATAAAAGCGCCACCAAGATCTCTAAAAGTATCTAAGGTTACTTTCATCTCGCCATCCCATTTGAGTTCATACAGTGCGCCGCTTTTTTTATCTTTAAGTTGTAAGTCAAAAATTCCCGTTTTGCTAATCTCATAATCGTTTGCAAGTTCTTTTAAAATCGCATCTCTTGCATCAAGCAGCGGATAGACTTGAGAAACCATATCTGTCTCTGCCATGACATTTGTCATTTGATGGAGGTCTTTACTTAAAATCATTGGGTGGGATTGTGTTGGAATTACGGAGATAATCTCTGTGATTGGAACCATCATGCCATATTTATTCATCAGCCGCAGACTTGAAAGTTTTGACTGCAGAGCATCAAGATTTTTTGAAGTAAATCGCTTTGTTGCATTACTGAGCGATAAAAATATTGGAATCTGGTCATTGTAAGCAGATGAGTTTTTTACCGCTATATCCATTCCCTCAAATGCAAGATACATAATATCGTTGATTTGTTGCACTGGTATGCCTGAACGCGCAGCTTTTTCTTCATCTACTTTAATGTCAAAAGTGCTGTAAATCGTATCTTCCATAGTATCAACATCCACGAGACCTTCCGTTTTAGCGAAGATTTTTTCTACTTTTTGTGCAAGCAAACGGATTTGATTTGCATCATCTCCATAGATCTCTGCAACAATAGCGCCAAGTGTTGGAGGACCCGCTGGAGGTTCAACAAAAGAGATATCACTTTGAGCAACGATGGGGGAGCATGTTTTTAAAACAAGAGGGCGAAGACGTTGCACCATCATATAAGATGGCTCCTCTCTTTCATGTTTTTTTGTGAGGTTTAAAACCAATTCGCCGACATTTTCAGAATTTTTAAAGTGTGAACCCTTGATGAGTCCCGCAAAATCCAAAGGAGAACCCATGCCTAGAAAAACTTCTACATTGAGCACCTCTTTTTCTTGTTGCACAAGCGATGCAACACAGTTGGTAACGCTTGTTGTCTGCTCAATCGAGCTACCCTCTGGAAGTTTGACATAGATATTATAGGTATCATTATTTTTTCCAGGAAGCATTTTTGCCAAAACGAGCTCGGTTGGAATCATCATGATGGAGAGTAGCAGCGCACCTACGGTTGCAAGAAGAATAAACTTTCTTTGTGCTGCACTTTGGATTCCTTTTAAAACGGCGTTTTCAAATTTTGCAAACATTAGTTGTGCTCCTTATCATGCTGAGGTCTTTTTAAAATTCTTACTGCGAGGTAGGGAGTAAAAATATAAGCGACAAAAAGTGAAGCTACAAGAGCAACAGGGACATTTGCAGGGATCGGTTTCATAAACTGCCCCATCATCTGACCCACAAATGCCATAGGTACCATCGTCATAATGATGGCCAAAGTTGCGATATTTGTCGGTGCACCAATCTCATCGGTGGCTTCTATCATAAGCTCATCTTTATCTTTGTGCGCAGAGTCTGCAGAGTGGTAATGGCGGTGGATGTTTTCAATAACAATAATCGCCGCATCCACAAGCAGTCCAAGGCTAAGTAAGAACGCAAAGAGTGTGATTCTGTTGATGGTTTGACCACTGAGATATGCCACAAAAAGTGTAATCGCTAAGATGGCAGGTACTGTAAAAGTAACGATGAGTGACTCTCTCCATCCAAGTACAAAGATTAAGAGTAGGGCGATAATAACAATAGAGATAACCAAGTGCATCACTAGTTCATTGACCGCATCATTGGCGCGTTCCCCATCGTTTCTTGTGATAACATAATTGATACCACTTTTTTCAAGTGTCGCTTTGTACTTATCAAGCTCCTCTTTCACGGAATCTGCAATATTGACCGCATTTGTTCCCTGAAGTTTGGAGATAGTAAGCGTGACTTGACTTTGAAGCGGTGTAAATTTATGATCAGCACTTTGGATACTAATTTGTGCGGATTGGAAGTTTTGGTAGTTGTAGTCATCTGTGATGGTTGCAACTTGTTTGAGATAGATTGGCGAGCTGCCATACTCAGCAACCATCACATTTTCCACATCTGCGATAGTTTCAATAGCATTTTTTACACCAAAGATAACAATATTTTTATCTTGTGTTCTATTTTTGATGTTTGGAACATTGTAAGCGAGTGATTGTACTGCTTGTGTGATTTGACCGAGTGAGAGGTTATATCCTGCGAGTTTGTTAATATCTACGGAGATATTAAACTGGTGCTTATGCCCACCTTTGAGATCTGTGACGGCAACATTTGCAAGGCCGTTGATTTTGTGTTGCATTGTTTTGACATGATCATACAAATCTGTTTCAGGCATATTTTTATCGTGGCTGAAAAATGCAACCGAAACAATAGGAATATCCACATCAATATCAAGCGGTTTGATGATGGGATTCATCGCACCTTTTGGAAAAATATTTGAATTTTGCATGATTTTGTCATACACTTTGAGGTTTGAATCCTCTTTATTTTCTCCAATAAAAAAAGCAGCATTGACGATTCCGACATTATCCATAGCGCGGCCGTAAATATGCTCAACACCTTTGACCTCTTTGAGTTTTCTCTCCAATGGCTTGACGATAACACGTTCAACTTCTTGGGCTGTTGCTCCAGGGAGTGCGACAATAACAGTCGAACCGCTCACGACCATTTGCGGATTTTCTTCACGAGGCATAATCTCCAACGAGAGGTATCCAAGTGCGAGTAAGAAGATGCCAAGCACCATTGTGAGCGGATTTTGGATAAAAGTTTTAGCGAGTTTACCTGCTATATCTTTTGGCACATAGGGTTTTTCTTTCATCTTTGTTTCCCCTTTATTGGGCAGTTACGGTAGCGTACATGCCAGGATATACGGCTCTATGGTTTGAGCTAAAAGAGACTTTGACTTTAAATGAGTGCGTCATAGGATTTGAGTTTGGGATGATCGCCGTTACTTTTCCAATAGAGTTAATGCCAGAAGAGGGGATTGATACTTGCACCCTTTTTCCATAAGCAAACTTTTGTAAATCACTCTCCGCTACATCTACTGAAACTTTTAAATCGTTTAAATCAGAAAGTACAATCGCAGGCATTCCCGGCATCGCCATTTCGCCAACTTTGATATTTTTAGAGATAACTACCCCATTGTTTGGAGCGAGTATATTGAGGTAATTATATTGATTTTTAACCTCTTTGCGACGAGCTTGGGCTTGAGAAACTTGTTTTTTTCCAATAGCGATCATATCTTCAAGGTTTTTAGCCGCGAGTTGAAGGTTTTCCACATCATATTTTGAAACCATATCTTTTTCCAAAAGACGTTTGTGACGCTCAAGGTTGAGTTTGACGTTTGCGTACTGGTTTTGGTACATCTGAAGCGAGAGTTGCGCTTGCGAGATGCCAAGATCCACTTGACTCATAGAAGAGTCAATCTCTTTGGAGTCGATACTATAAAGAAGTTGCCCTTTTCTGACCTGTGAACCCTCTGAGACATTTACTTGCGTCACAAAACCCATAAAACGGCTTGTGATCATCTTTTGATTATCCGAGATAACACTTCCAGAAACAGTGATAGCTCCAGCAAAAAGTGCTGAATTTAAAAGTAATGCACCTAATATTTTTTTCATTCTCTTTCTCCATTTGATAGTTTTTCTAAAGCGAAAATACGCTCATTTCTTTTATTTTTAACCTCTTCGAGTTTGACGATTTTTTCAATCTGTTCGGATTGTTTGATGATGACATTGCTCATAGAGGCGAGCTGTTCACGGTAGCGTTCCGCGTAACTTTTATAAATCTCATTTGCAAGAGCTAACTCTTTGTCGAGTGAAGCAATATCGGCATCTAAAGAGGTAATCTCTGTTTTGATTTTTGCAGCTTGGAGTAAGATCCCTTTTTTAGCGAGTTCTATTTGCGTTTTTGTTTTCATCTGTTCGATTTTTGCTTTTTGAAGTGTTGCATCATCGATGCCACCGTTAAAAAGGTTCCAGCTGAGTCTTGCACCGATTGTATAAGCTTTATGCGCATCTGCATTGCCTAAAAAAGTGTTATCTGCTGTTGCAACTTCACCAAAAGCACCTACCATTGGATAGTAAGCTGCATTTTGTACATGGAGCATCTGCTCAGTTATGCCAAGACCGGTAGAGGCTTTTTTGAGATTGAGGTTATTTGCTAAGATCGCTTCATCACTCAAAGTGGAGATACTTACCGTTTCACTTGGAAGCTCAATGACTGTAACCTCTTTGTTTAGGAGAAAACTCAAATACTGATAAAGGAGTTTTTCACCCAATTGCATCTGGTTGATAGAGCGCTCAACACTCCCTTTTTTGGCTTGCACTTCAAGAAGATCGGTGTTTTTTGCATACCCCTCTTCAATCATACTTTTTGTCATATTTTCTAAACTGTTTATATTTTTCAAAACAATGGTAAGGTTTTTTAGTGCATCTTCTAAAAGTGCCATATCGTAGTAACTTTTTTTGACTTGATAGATTTTTTCATCCAAAAGCGCCTCTTTATCAAGCGTTTTCATCTTTTTCATAGCCTCTGCGATATTTTTATAGCTTGCGAGTTTGAAGCCTGTAAAAAGGGCTACTTCATATTTGAGTTTTGTTTGAAAAAAGTTGTAATCACCTGGATAATTGAGGTTTTTTGGCGGATTTGTGTAGGCGCTTTGTGGAATTGGGCTGCTGGCTAAAAGAGCAGGTGCCGCTGCGTTCATGAACTCTTGTGCTCCAAAATCCCCAAAAGTAGCTTCACGCGAAGCGAGTTTAAATCCAAAAACATTTCCAGCATCATTACTGCGTGCAAGGTCTTGTGTAAGTGTGAGACTTCCATAATTATATCCATTGGCAATATCGACATCTTTACTTGCGAGTTCTTCATCAAATTTGGCAGATTTTAGCTCCAGATTGTCTGACTTTACAATCTCTATGGCTTGACGCATAGAGAGAGAATCTGAGGTGTTGATGCTGTTTGCATACAGTGTGAGTGTGGCATAAAAGAGGCCTACAACTTTTTTCATCAATGCTCCTTTTAAAAAATAGTTATAATTTTAACATATAATACTTATAAC
>JAVHOA010000011.1:0-5810 GCA_036169815.1 Sulfurimonadaceae bacterium | reverse complement strand
AAAACGCTTCTATAAAAGTGTTCTTTTTTACTTACATGTAAGTGTATTTGCGTTTACATGTAAGCGTTTTTTGGCTTACATGTAAACGTTTTTTGGCTTACATGTAAGCATAGATTTTTCTTTAGCAACAAACTTTCGCGCGGGCTATCGCTTTATCGATATGATCGACGATATTGCTCTCCCCGATTGTTTTTGCGAGCCCTGTTTTGCGGATATAGTTGTGTACATTTTTATTGACTCCCGAGAGAATGAGTGTTGCATCTTGCTCATGGAGCTGTTCTAAAAGCATCTCAAGCGCATGCAAGCCAGCAGAATCTATCATTGGTACATAGCGAAGACGCAAGATAAATACACGCGGTTTCTCTTGAAAAAGTGAGAGTATATCAAGTAGTTTTTCAGCAACTCCAAAGAAAAGAGGCCCTTTAATCTCATACACTTCCACATCGCTTGGAATTATTTTTTTAGATGTAGCATCAGGATCATCGTTTTCCTCATCCTCATCTTCATAAGAGTGAATCTTCACAGATTCCATCATAGAGTGGATAAACAGTACCGAAGCCAAGGCGATTCCTGCTTGGATAGCGACATTTAAATCGACTAAAACAGTGAGGGCAAAGGTGACAAACAAAACAACACGATCGGCGCGCGGTGCTTTCATGATGGAGCGAATATGTTTAATTTCAGACATATTCCACGCTACAACTATCAAAATGGCACTTAAAGCCGCAAGAGGGACTTTGACAATGAAAGGCGCTAAAAGAAGCATAAAAGCAAAAAGCCACACTGCATGCATAATGCCTGAAATTGGCGAGATAGCACCCGCTTTAATATTTGTTGCCGTCCGTGCAATGGCACCCGTTGCTGGTAAACCGCCAAAAAGAGGTGAAGCGATATTTGCAATACCTTGGGCTAAAAGCTCCGTGTTTGGCTTGTGTTTTGTTCCCGCCATTCCATCGGCAACAACTGCTGAGAGCAGTGACTCTATGGCTGCTAAAATGGCGATAGTCATAGCGTCTGGCAATAAGAGACGAATTTTTTCAAAAGAAAACAGAGGCATGGTTGGAGTTGGAAGCATCGATGGAATAGCGCCAAAACGGCTCTCAATGGTTTCAACTGGAATATTGAGACTCCATACCGCCAAAGCCGAAAGTGTGACTACAATAATGGCGCCAGGAATTTTTGGATAGCGCTTTGCGAAAAAAATGATTGTTGCAATGGAAAGAAGCGCAACAACAACGGCATAAGGGTTTGTTTGATGGAGATTTTGCACATACAAGACCAGTTTGTCGATAAAATCGGGCGGCATAGTTTCGATACTTAAACCAAAAAAATCTCTCAATTGCGAGAAAAGAATCAACAAAGCAATCCCCGAGGTAAAGCCAACAATAACAGGATAGGGAATAAATCGAATCAACTCGCCAGCTCTTAAAAATGCCATGAGAATTAAAAGTATTCCCGCCATTATGGTAGCAAGCACAAGACCTTCATACCCATGTTTCATCGCAACAAGGGCGACTGTGACGATAAATGCAGCAGTTGGACCACCAACTTGATAACGGCTTCCGCCCATAAGCGAGATAAGAAGTCCCGCAACAATAGCTGTAAACAAACCTCGCTCAGGTGGAAGGTTTGAAGCGATGGCAATTGCCATCGCTAAAGGAAGTGCAACAATAGCAACAGAAAGCCCTGAGAGCGCATCTTTAATAAAATCGCTCTTCGTGTAGCCATTTTTTTTGATATACGTAATGAGTTTTGGTTCTAAAAGCTTAAGCAAGCTTTGTTTCATGAGAGTAGCCCTAAAAAGAAGATTTGAAAGCTTACATCACATCATCTTAAAAATCATACAAATTGGCGCTTTTACGCCCTTTTCTTTGTCGCAAAATGCATATAAGACCATAAAATGGCAAGGATTGTTCCAATTGCGAGTAGCGCAAAATAGGGTTTGGCAATAATAAGCTTATAAAGATTTTCTAGCGCATGCCCAAAATAATAGCTTGCAAATCCAACACTCAAGCTCCACACAAGTGCTGCGAAAATATTGAATATTGTAAATTTTTTAACATCATATTTTGTCAAACCAATGGCGATTGGAATGAGCGTTTTGAGCCCATAAATAAACTTTTGAATCAGAATAATCCAAGAGCCATATTTTTTCATCAAAATATGCGCAAATGCGAGTTTTCTACGCTGTTTTTTGAGATAAAGATGCATCTCTTTTTTTTGATTGCGTGCGAGATAAAAAAGAAGGTTGCCACCGATGGCATTGGCGATAAATGCGATAGCCATAGAGGTTGCAAGATCCATTTTTCCCATATAAGAGAGCACAGACGCTGCCATAAGTGCTACAAATCCTCCGCCAAGAGAGTATAAAAAAACTCCTATATATCCGTATGTTGCGATATTGTTTAACATATCTTCCACTATTTTTCCTTTACCCTTACATGTAAGGCTTTATATCTTTAGAAATGCCCTAAAGTTTTTTAATTTTTGTTATCTCATCACGAAGCCGTGCGGCTTCTTCAAACTCCAACTCTCTGGCTGCTTTTTTCATGCGTTCTGTGAGGTCTTGGATGATTTTTTTGCGCTCTGAGGCTGGAATCTTATCGAGTTTTTTATGTTTTTCATAGAGTGCACCTTGATCTTCAAGACGAAGATTTTCATCGAGTTTACGGATAGTTGTTGTTGGAGTAATGCCGTGCAGGAAGTTAAACTCCTCTTGGTGCGTGCGTCTGTTTTGTGTCTTTTCAATGGCGCGTGTCATAGAGCCTGTCATCTTGTTAGCGTATAAAATAACGCGACCATTTGAGTTTCGAGCCGCTCGTCCAATGGTTTGAATGAGTGAGGTCTCAGAACGCAAAAATCCCTCTTTATCCGCATCTAAAATGGCCACCAAACTCACCTCTGGCAGGTCGAGCCCCTCGCGTAAAAGGTTGATGCCGATGAGCACATCAAACTCGCCAACACGTAAAGAGCGGATGATTTGATTGCGCTCGATAGTATCGATTTCTGAGTGCATGTACTGGACTTTTACGCCAAGATCGGCGAGATATTTTGTGAGTGCTTCGGCCATTTTTTTAGTTAAAACAGTGATGAGAATACGCTCATTTTTCGCAGCGGTTTTTTTGATTTCATCGTGAATATCTTCCACTTGATTCTCAAGCGGTTTAATCTCGATGAGCGGGTCTAAAAGTCCTGTAGGGCGGATGATTTGCTCTGCTTTTGCAGCAGATAGTTCAAGCTCATACGCTGATGGTGTGGCTGAAACAAAGAGATAATGGGGTGCTTTGTTGATGTATTCATCGATTTTAAGAGGGCGATTATCTAAGGCACTAGGAAGTCTAAAACCATACTCTACAAGCACATCTTTGCGTGCTTTATCTCCAGCATACATGCCTCGAAATTGTGGCAAGCTTACATGTGACTCATCGACGATAACGAGATACTCTTTATGTTTTGCTTCAAAATAATCAAGCAAAGTAAAAGGTGCTTCACCCGCTTTTTTGTCGGTAAGCAAACGGGAGTAGTTCTCGACTCCTTTGCACATTCCAGTGGTTTGGAGCATCTCTAAGTCAAACTCTACCCGCTGTTTGAGACGTTGGGCTTCGAGCAGTTTTCCCTCTTTTAAAAAATAATCCAAACGTTCACCAAGCTCATCTTCAATGCGCTTGATAGCCACTGACATACGCTCTTGCGTGACACTAAACTGGCTTGTTGCGTAGATATTGACCTTTTTAAAATCTTCAAGCCGTTTGTTTTCAAGTACGCTAAATTTATAGATCGATTCTACTTCATCGCCAAAAAACTCGATGCGAATCGCTTCATCTTCAAAGTAGGGTGGATAGATGTCTATGACATCGCCGCTCACACGGATATGTCCACTGTCAAAGTAGCTGTCGTTGCGAGTATAGCCCATCTCCACAAGGCGAAGCAGGAGTTTTTTCTGGCTGATCTCATCGCCTATGGCAACGGCTTGCACCATTTTGAGGTACTCCTGCGGATCACCTAACCCGTAGTTGGCAGAGACTGAGGCGATGACGATGACATCATCATAACTCAGAAGATTTGCTGTACATGAAAGACGTAAGCGCTCAAGTTCTTCGTTGATTGCACTATCTTTTTCGATGAAAAGATCTTGACGGGGAATGTAGGCTTCTGGTTGGTAGTAATCATAGTACGACACAAAATATTCAACATGATTGTTTGGAAAGAATTGACGAAACTCGCTGTAAAGCTGTGCTGCAAGCGTTTTGTTGTGCGTCATAATGAGCGTTGGCATCTTCACGTTTTCAATCACTCGCGCCATTGTGTGTGTTTTTCCACTGCCTGTAACACCCTCAAGAGCTTGATAACGGTTCCCTTTTTTTATGGAATCACTTAAAACTTTAATCGCTTCTGGTTGATCTCCAGCTGGTAAATAGGGTGAATGGACTGTAAAGTTGGCTTCTTTTTTCATTGGCGAAATTATAGCTAAAAGCTCGTTTGTTGATGGTTTCTGAGAAAGTGGCTGTGATATGGCTGCCGAGAATTTTTATGGATTTGAAGATGATGAGGAGTGGGATTTTGAGTGGTGAAATCCTACTTTTACTATCATGTAGTTTAAAATATTAGGTAACATAATTTCAGTTATTTTAAAGGGGGGGGATTACTATGTTGCAAAATAAAATAAAAGGCTAATACTATGATAAAAGTTGAATCTGATATATGGGGAATAAAGGAATATACAAGGAGAAGTGAATCTCTAGAATGTGAATTAGCCATTGCTTCTTATTTGGATGACTTTTCTGAAGTAAAAAGAATAGTTGAAACAAACTCAACAATTTTAGATGTTAATGCAATTGTATACCATTCTCCAACACGAGGAAATGGAACAGCTTTAATTTTAACGGGTAGCAAAGAGATTGCAAAGTTTTTATTAGATAATGGTGCTAATATCAATAGAATTTATGATACTGGAATAGAAAAAATTACTGCTTTAGATTCTGCCTTAAGAGAATTGGAAAAAAGCTCAACAAAATCTTCTTCAAGTAAAGCTCAAGACACAGAAGAACTGATATTTTTTCTTAAAAGTAATGGGGCTAAAAAATTTAAAGAGTTAAATTATGAAAAATAACTTTTTTGGATTAATATTTTTAATTTTAGCTTTTAGTGCTAATCTATTTAGTTATGATGCTTTGACAGAAGGGCAATTGGCGTATGCCAAGAAGGAATATAAAAAATCTTTTAAATCTTTCCAAGAAGCGGCAAAGCAAGGCAGTGGACAGGGATATTGGTTTTTAGGAATTCAATATCAATATGGAAAAGGAATTAAACAAAGTTTTGATAAGGCCATAGTAAATTACAAGAAAGGCATTGAACTTGGTAATGTGAATTGTATGGACTCGCTAGCAGGCCTTTATGATGATGTTGATAATAATAAGAGACCAAAGAATTATAAAAAAGCAGTTTATTGGTATGAGAAGGCTATTCAAACTGATAAAAATGCCGCAAACTCATTAATTCAACTTGGTAATATTTATTATTATGGAGGATTTGGAGTTGCTCAAAATAAAAATAAATCCTACAAATATTGGAAAGCATGCTCATTAATAGATGAGTCTCAGCTTGCTAGCCATAGTCTTCCTCAAGATTTTCTCACGCGTTGTCAAAATAATTTAGATATATTATGCCAAGAAAGTTCTTGGGCTTGTCAAGGAGAGAATGATACTAATCTAAAAGATTTTACGAGAGATGATTCTATACAAGTTGTAAATAATCTCAATAATAATCTCATGTGGCAAGATGATGAAAGTGCAAAGAGTGTTACAAAAAAC
>JAVHOA010000010.1:0-23569 GCA_036169815.1 Sulfurimonadaceae bacterium | reverse complement strand
GCTACGAAGTACCACTCAAGAATTGCTTGGATTTAGGTGCGAAAGATGAGTTATTTAAAAAAAATGAATAGATTGTTGTTTTTTTTATTTCTATCTAAAGTAAATAGGCATAAATTTTCTTTTATGTTTGATTATAAACATGCTAATCTGGAAGATTTTTATGACACTTGCCCGAAAGAAAAGTTTGATTTAATCATTGTTTATTACACCTCATATTTTTTATCTATCAAGCAAATTGCTGAAATTGCTGAATATTTGAAGTCCCCAGTGGCATTTTATTTAATGGATATGGGCTCGATGACAGGTGGTTGTCATTATGCTTGGGATTGTAAAGGGTATGTAGAAACTTGTACAAATTGTCAAATCACAGATAACATACTTCATCGGTATTTTATTGCAAATGAATGGAAAACAAGAAAAAAGTTTTATTCATCACTTAGCCCAACAATAATTTCAGGAACAACTTGGCTTTTGGATCAAGCGAAAGATGCTAGTTTATTTAATAATTGTAATCATGAATTTATGATGATTGGACTTGATGATATGCTTTATAATCCGCAATGGCGTGATCGGATAAGGGACAAGTTTGGATTTAAAGATAGCGAAATTATTATTTATTTTGGAGCACAAAGTATAGATGACCCGAGAAAAGGTTTTATATATTTACTTGATGCTTTGAAATTATTAAAAGATAGAATTTCTCACAATGAACTTTTGTCTGTACGATTGTTGACCATTGGAAAAAACAATAATGCATTAAATGAGCTATCTGATTTTAATCATCTTCATATTGATTTTATTGAAAACGAAATAGAATATGCGAAAATGTATTCTGCTGTTGATATCCTAATATCAGCTTCAATAGAAGACTCAGGTCCAATGATGATTAATGAGTCTATATTGTCAGGCACTCCAGTAATTTCTTTTGAAATGGGTGTTGCTGTTGATTTTGTGTTTAATGGTGAGACTGGATTTCGTGTGCCATTAAGAGATTTTGCAGCAATGTCTGATGCAATTTTAAAATTTATTCGTATGGGAAAAGAAAAAAGATTATTGATGAGAGAAAATTGCAGAATTATGGGATTAGATAAAACTACCAATACTATTCAGATGAAGAAAATAGTAGAAATTGTTGATACAATTCAAAGAGATTTTAAGCAATGAAGATAATTAATAAATATGTATCATTAAAAAATAGGCTACGTGCTTTTTTTGTGTATTTGCATTTAGATGTTAAGTTTCGGACTGTAGGTACGAGTTGTAAAATTAGAGGTAATGGTTATAGAGTTGGAAAAAATGTAATTATTGGAGATTTTTGTTGGATTGAAGCAGTGAATCAATATAATACACAAACTTTTAAGCCAATTATTCAGATGGGTAATGATGTAGCATTGAGCGATTTCGTTCACATCAGTGCTATTAAACATATTTCTATAGGTAATGGGACGCTAATAGGAAGTAAAGTGTATATAGGAGATCACAGTCATGGTCACTACAAAAATTATGCTTTACGACAATTGGAAAACGAGATTATGCCCAAGAACCGTCCACTGGCTGATGAAGAGAATATTATTATAGGCAAAAATTGCTGGATAGGGGATGGTGCTGTGATATTGGCAGGGACGCAGATTGGGGATAATTGTGTTGTAGGTGCTAATAGCGTAGTGAAAGGTGTATTTGAAAGCAACATAATAATAGCGGGCGTACCAGCTAAGAAAATAAGGAATTAAAAATGATAAAAATTAGTGTATGTATACCGGCTTATAATAGATATCAGTTTATGGAACCATTGCTTAACTCAATTTTAGTGCAGGATTATGAGGGTCTGGATATTATTATTTGTGAAGATGTGTCTCCTGAGAGAGAGAAAATCAAACAGGTAGTTGAGCAATTTATTATAGATAAAAATTTGGATAAATCAAAAATAAAGTATTACGAAAATAAAAAGAATCTTGGATATGACAAAAACTTTAGAGAACTTTTGGAAAAAGCTACGGGTGAGTACTGTCTATTTATGGGCAATGATGATATATTAGCTTCAGGTGCAATTGAACGAATTTTGAATGTTCTAAAAAGCAATCCAGAAGTAGCTGTTATTTCAAGAGCTTATCAATGGTTTTTAGGAGAGCCGAGTAATATCCAAGATACAGTAAGGCATTTACCTGAAGATAAACTTTTCGATTCTGGACTTGAGGCAATTCATTTTTTCTTTAGACGAGTTGGAGTTCTTTCTGGCTTGGTTTTTAAACGCAATGATGCTCTGCGTGTTGCAACAGATAGATTTGATGGGCATTTATTTTATCAAATGTATTTGGCTAGCATGTTGCTTAAAACGAATAAAGGTTATTATATTTCATCAGTTCAAACATATTCAAGGGATGGAATTGAACCAGATTTTGGCAATGCGGAAGTTGAAAAAGAAAATTTTTCACCTGGTAGTTATTTGTATGAAGGTCGTCTTTATATGGTAGAAGGGATGCTTAAAATAGCAGATTATATTGACGACTCTTCTGATAAAAAGATTTATAAAGCAGTTAAGAAAGATATTGCAACCTATTTTTATCCATATATTAGAGATCAGTTGAATTTGCCTTTTAAATATTATCTTAAAATGATTCGTGGATTTATGCAGCTTGGTATGAAAGATGAATTTTATTTTTATACTCATATTCTCTTAGGTTATGTTTTGAAAATGAAAGGATACGATGGAATGGTCAAAATAATTAGAAAAATACTTGGTCATTCCCCAAGAATTGGGATTTGATGAAAGGCTCAAAGCTGTTTATATTTGGGATATTTATTGCTTTATTCTATCTCTCCTATAGATACGCATTCCAAATAAATAGCTCAACTACTTCACCTACTTATTCTGACACTCCAATAATTTTGTCTCTTGGGAAGTACATTTTTTTATCAATTATTTTTGCGTTACCAATTATTTATTTTATTACATCTAAAAAAATGAGTACAAACGTAGGATTCATTAGGAAGTATGATTCAATACAAGTATTATCTATTATAGTCACTTTTGCGTTGTTTTCACTTGGCATTACAATAGGATTGCTTGCAAGCAATATTTATGCAGTTGAAAGTATTTTTTTTTTAGGAAGTATATTTGCATTTCTTTTCTTTTATGACTTTGCTAATAAATATTTTTTTATTTTAAAAAAATATTTACTTCATATCGTATTTATATTTATATTTATTGATTTATTTCAAATTTTTCTATTTTTTTATATAGGTAGATTACCTGCTTTAGCTTATGAAAACTCAATAAGTGTAAGATTTGGTTCCGTATTTGATGATTCTAATGGATTTGCAGTTTTTTTGGCTCTATTCTCTTTCGCCCCTGATCTTTTAAAAAATAAATTTAATAGAAATATATTACGCATACTAATATTTTTGTGTTTAATTGCAACACAAAGCCTTACAGGAATTTCTAGTTTTATTGTTGCTTATATTTTAGTTTTACTTTTAAGATTTTTATTATTTCGAAAAAGAAATGATTTAATTTTTATGCAAGTTTTATTTTTTTTATTTGGAATATTTATTATGGTGATTTGGTTATATTTATTTGAATATATCCAGTTGTTTATTGAATTAAAAAGTCTCAGTGCTGAACAGCATATTAATGTTTTCTCAATGCTGAATCAAATTACGGGAAAAACACTACTTGTTGGTGGAAGTCAAGGAATGGTTGGCGAATCAGGATATTTAAATCTGTTATTTAATTTTGGTGCGTTATTTGTTTTTCTTCAAATTTTATTATTGCTATTAAGTTTTTTAGCAGCATTACGCTTGTTTTATCATTTTAAAGGAAATAATATTGCTACTTCGGTATTGTCATCATTATTGACTTTTATATTATCATATTCAATTGCAATGATAAACTTACCATTAGAAGGGGTTTTCCCTGTAAATATGTTATATTATTTAATCTTATATTCATTCTTGTTTTATCGTAGAATTGATTACAATCAAAAGGAAATATAGATATGAAAGTTACTGTTGATTTTAGAATGCATAATGCCTCAGGAATAGGAACATATATAAAAAATATCGTTCCATTGTTAGTGCAAAAGTTTGATATTACATTGCTTGGAAGTGCTCAAGAAATATTAAAACATGAGTGGTCAAATAAAGTGAAAATTATAGAATGTAACTCAAACATTTATTCTATAAAAGAACAATTTGAGTTATTTAATAAAATACCAAAATGTGATGTTTTTTGGTCGCCTCATTATAATATACCTTTATTGCCTATTCGTGCAAAAAAAAGATTAGTAACCATACACGACGTATTCCACTTGGCTTTTTATAATGATTTGAGTTTAAAACAGCAGCTTTATGCCAAGCTTGTTATAAATAAGGCGGTCAGAAAATCAGATATAGTGTTGACTGATTCATCTTTTTCACACTCTGAAATATTAAAATATACAGGGATAAGTGCGAATCATATTATTGGGTGTGCCATTGATTTTGATAAATTTAAAGAGACCGAAGATAAAGCCATTTTAGATACTATAAAAGAGAAATATAAACTGCCTAATAGCTTTATACTATTTGTTGGTAATGTTAAACCACACAAAAATATAAAGAATTTGCTATTAGCGTTAAAAACTATTTCAGATATTGACTTGGTAGTTGTAGGGAAAAAAGACGGGTTTATAACAGGCGATGATGAAATAGCAAATCTTATCAAAGATACTCAAGAACTAAAAAATAGAATTCATTTCACTGGTTACGTGGAGGATAATGATATACCAGCTATTTACAATTTATCTAAACTATTTGTATTCCCCTCTCTCTATGAAGGTTTTGGCATCCCACCGCTAGAAGCACAAGCGTGTGGCTGTCCTGTTGTTTGTTCCAATGCTGCCAGTTTACCCGAAGCATGCGGTGATAGTGTCGTATATTGTGACCCCTATAGTGTAGAAGACATAGCAGAAAAGATAAAGATGGTATTGGCGGATGAAGTTTTACAAAATGAGCTACGGGTCAAAGGCTTTGAAAATATCAAACGGTTTAGTTGGGAAGAGTCGGCGAAAAAGATAATAAATATTATTGAGGATTTAAAATGAAAAAAGCATTAGTGCATGATTGGTTAAATGATTTTGGAGGAGCTGAAAGATGTGTGGAGAGTTTTACAAACATATGGGATGATTTTGAAGTGTATAGTCTTATTGATTTTTTGAGCGACAAAGATCGAGAGATTATCCTAAAAGGTAAAAAAGCTCAAACTTCTTTTATTCAAAATTTGCCATTCGCCAAGAAAAAATATCGAAATTATCTCCCTTTATTTCCACTGGCTGTTGAACAGTTTGATTTGAGTGAGTATGAGGTGATCCTCTCATCCTCTCATGCAGTAGCAAAAGGAGTGTTAACGCGTCCAGATCAGCTTCATATCAGCTATGTCTATTCACCTATTCGCTATGCATGGGATTTACATTTCCAATATTTACGAGAAAGCGGGCTCGACAAAGGGCTCAAAGGATGGTTAGCAAAATATTTTCTTCATAAAATCCGTCTATGGGATGTCTCAACTGCACATCGTGTTGATCATTATATTGCTATATCGCATTACATAGCCCGTCGAATCGAGAAAATTTATGGTAAAAAAGCGGACGTCATCTATCCCCCTGTCGATACCAGCAGTTTTACTATAGGTGACATTACAGAGGATTACTATGTAACATCATCACGGATGGTTCCGTATAAAAAGATTGATCTTATCGTCGAAGCGATGTCTCAAACGAATCATAAATTAATCGTAATAGGTACGGGGCCAGACTGGGAAAAAATCAAAGCCAAAGCGGGTAAAAACGTCGAACTTTTAGGCTACCAATCATTTGAAGACATGAAAAACATCATACAAAAATCTAAAGCATATATTTTTGCTGCCGAAGAGGATTTTGGTATAGCTCCAATCGAAGCACAAGCGTGCGGTACTCCTGTGATTGCATTTGGTAAAGGTGCAGCCTTAGAAACGATCATTGGTAGTTATGCGCATATAAGGAATGTAAAAGAAAGTGATACGGGAATATTTTTTGAAGAGCAATCAATGCCATCACTTTTGAATGCTGTTGAGTTGTTTGAAAAAAATAGTTCAAAGTTTAATAAGGTTACAATACGACAAAATGCATTGCGTTTTAGCAAAGAACGGTTTGAAAAAGAGTTCGAAGAGAAAGTAAATTCAATTTATAAGGAGTGGAAAAAACAATGAAAAAAGCAATCATTACAGGAATCACAGGGCAAGATGGGCCATATCTCGCTCAATTGTTGTTGAATAAAGGGTATGAAGTATATGGAGCGTATCGTCGTACAGCATCGGTGAACTTTTGGCGTATTGAGGAACTTGGGATTGATAAACATTCGAATCTTCATTTGGTTGAGTACGATCTCACCGATGCATCCAATAGTATTCGTATGGTTACACAAATCCAACCTGATGAGATTTACAATCTTGCGGCACAAAGTTTCGTAGGGGTTTCTTTTGATCAGCCATTGGCTACTGCGCACATTACTGGGTTGGGCTGTGTCCATTTACTCGAAGCTATCAGGATAGTAAATCCAAAGATCAAGTTTTATCAAGCGTCCACTTCTGAAATGTTTGGAAAAGTACAAGAGATTCCTCAGACTGAAAAAACACCATTGTATCCTAGAAGTCCGTATGGCGTAGCAAAGCTTTATGCTCACTGGATGGTAATCAATTATCGTGAGTCATACAATATCTTCGGATGCACTGGAATCCTCTTTAATCATGAGTCTCCTTTACGTGGACGAGAGTTTGTAACGCGTAAGATTACTGACAGTGTTGCAAAAATAAAACTTGGCAAGTTGGAGTGCTTAGAGCTTGGAAATATGGATGCCAAACGTGACTGGGGATATGCCAAAGATTATGTCGAGGGGATGTATCTCATGCTTCAAGCGGATAAGCCTGACACGTATGTTTTAGCTACGAACAGAACGGAAACGGTCAGAGATTTTGTCACCATGGCGTTTAAAGCCGCTGGGATAGAACTAGAGTTTAGCGGTAGTGAAGAAAATGAAATTGCAGTCGATAAGGCTACGGGAAAAACACTTGTAAAAGTAAATCCGAAATTTTATAGACCATGCGAAGTAGAACTGCTCATCGGTAATCCACAAAAAGCAAAAGATATCCTAGGATGGGAACCAAAATGTACTCTTGAAGAGTTGTGTGCAATGATGGTAAAAGAAGATTTAAGAAGAAATGAAATTGGGTTTAGTTTTTAAGCTATGAAAAAAGTTTTAATCATAGGAATAGAGAGTTTCACGGGGAAGCATTTGTCTTCTTTTCTTTCTTTGGCTGGATACAGTGTGTATGGAACATCGTATCTCCCCGCTGATGGCAAAAATATACTACAGTGCGACATTACTGATAAAATAAGTATAAAAAATGTGATTTCAACTATTCTTCCAGACTATATTATCAATCTTGCTGGAATATCATTTGTGGGGTATGCCGAAAAAGAGTTATTTTACCGTGTCAATGTGCTTGCGGTAGAAAATATCTTGGAATCGATTTTAGAGATTGAAAAGTATCAGCCTCAAAAAGTGATATTAGTCAGCAGTGCTACAGTGTATGGGAATCAAGAATCTACGATTCTCAATGAGACTATGATTCCTAATCCTGTCAATCATTATGGTATTAGCAAGCTGGCGATGGAGCAAATAGCGAAAACGTATTTTGATAAGTTGCATATTATCATTACAAGACCCTTTAATTATACAGGTATTGGTCAAGAAGCACACTTTTTGATTCCCAAGATTGTCTCTCATTTTAAAGAGGGTAAACAAGAGATAGAACTCGGGAATACAGATGTTTTTAGAGAGTTTAATGACGTGGAATATGTCTGTGATATTTATAAAAAACTTTTAGAATCAGATGCTAAGAGTGAGATTGTCAATATATGCTCTAACCGTGTGATTGCGCTCAACGAAGTCGTTGAACAAATGAATCAAATTGTAGGATATAAAATAGCCATCAAAATAAATCCAGCCTTTGTGCGAGAGAATGAGATCGTACGTTTGAGTGGTAGCACTGAGAAACTGTTTGGTTTGATAGGAGCAGTTAATCAAAAAAAATTTATGAAAACTTTAGAGGATATGTATCATGACTAACATAATCCTATGCGGTGGAAGTGGAACAAGACTGTGGCCGATAAGCAGAACTCTTATGCCAAAACAGTTTGTAAAACTTTTTGGTGATAAATCATTGTTTCAGCTCACTGTTGAGCGAAATTCCTTTGGGTGTAAGCATCAGTTTATCGTCTCAAATGCCGAGCAGTATTTTTTAGCTCTCGATCAGATGGAAGAGCTCAATCTTAGTACAAGTAGCTATTTACTCGAACCCGTTGGAAGAAACACCGCTCCTGCTATTGCCCTTGCATGCCTTGCTCTTGATAAAGAAGAGATGGTTCTTGTAACTCCAAGTGACCACCTGATAAAAAATGAGACAGAGTACCAAAAAGTTCTCCAAACAGCGCACGAGTTGGCATCTAAAAACAACCTCGTCACTTTTGGTATCAAACCAATGTTTGCCGAAACAGGGTTTGGCTATATCGAAGCAAAGCCTGAAAATGATGAATGTTTAATGTTGAATGTTGAATTGTTTCATGAGAAGCCAAACTTTGAAACGGCAACAAAGTATCTAGAAGAAAATTCAAAATTAAGCATTCAAAATTTACCATTAAAATACTATTGGAACTCTGGGATGTTTCTATTTAAAGCAGGACTGTTTTTAGAAGAGCTTCAAAAATATGCTCCTAAGATATATGAAGCTTGTGTTGTTGCATTTGAAAATAAGAAAATTGAAAATTCAACATTAAGAATTCAACATTCTCATATGGAAGCTATTCCAGATGAGTCAATCGACTACGCCGTGATGGAAAAATCAGATAAGGTCAAAGTGGTTTTAAGTGATATCGACTGGTCAGATGTGGGAAGTTTTGATGCACTGTATGATGAGCTCCCAAAAGATGAAGCTGGCAATACCAAAAATCCAAATCATATCAGCATAGATAGCAAAAACAATCTCATCTATGGCCATGAACGCACAATCGCCACCGTTGATATAGAGGATTGTATTATCGTCGATACAGGTGATGCGCTTTTAGTCTCTAAAAAAGGTTCTAGCCAAAAAGTAAAAAATATCGTAGCAAAACTCAAAGAGCAAAAAAGCCAGTTGCACAATATCCATTTAACCGCAAGCAGACCATGGGGAACCTATACGGTACTTGAAGATACGCCGGGGTATAAAATCAAACGCATAGAAGTCAAACCTGGCAATCGTCTAAGTCTCCAAAAACACTTTCATCGAAATGAACACTGGATCGTCGTATCTGGAACGGCTACTGTAACCGTCGGAGATGAAACAAGACTTGTCCGCCCCAATGAAAGTACCTACATCAAAATGGGAGAAGTACATCGCTTGGAAAACAAGGGCAAAATCCCAGTTGTGCTCATAGAAGCGCAAGTGGGAGAATATACGGGTGAGGATGATATCGTGAGGATAGAAGATGATTTTAAGAGGGATTAACCCCATCTTTTATACAATGTTAAAAATTAATTAGAAAAGTTACTATGAAAAATAACCTCTCCCGCTTTTTGCTGATATTTTCTGACTTTTGTGTTATTGCTGTTAGTATTTTATTGGCTTTTTATACAAGATTAGGCCTTAATAGCTATATGAATGTAGTCTTTAACGACTCTCTTTTACTATATATTCTCAACTTTAAAGTATATATAGTTATTTTAAGTATATTTCTCTACGATGGGCTTTACTCGAAACGCTTTGATTTTTGGCACGAAAGTAGAATAGTTACTAAGGGGATTCTCTTTGCACTTTTACTTTTACTAAGTTTTTATGCAATTTCCAAAACCATGCAAGGATATTCAAGGTTTATCATTGTAATGGCTTTCTTGTACATGGCTCTTTTAATTCCTATAACTAAATATATACTCAAACAATCACTCTACAACATCGGGCTTTGGAGACGAGAGGCGAAAATATATGGAGATGATGAGTTTCTCGCAAATGAGATCTTTAAAAATCATTATCTTGGATATATTCCAGCAAGAGATAAAGATACAAAGACAGTCTTTATCAATTCTACTAGTCTTCAAGTAAATGAGTTAAAAATATCTTTAGACCAAGAGATGCTATCAGTAAAAGAAGTACTTTTTATTCCTATGCTTAATGAATATAATTTTGCACAATCCACTATCTATGAACTCACAAATACAAGAACAAATCTGATTGTTTTAGAAAATAAACTTAAAAGCAAGGTTAGAACTTTCACACAATCGGTCACAAACTATATTTTTGCAGTTTTATTACTACCTATTTTGATTCCTATTATTGGCATCTTAGCCTTTATGATTAAAAAAGAGTCCGCAGGTCCAGTCTTCTTCGCACACAACCGCATAGGAAGAGATGGCAAGGTTATCCCAACATACAAATTTAGAAGCATGTATAGTGACGCGCAAAAGCGTTTAGAAAAACTTTTAGCAGAAAATGAGGAGATTAAGCAAGAATGGGAAACAAACTTTAAATTAAAAGATGATCCACGAGTCACTAAAATAGGAGCCTTTTTAAGAAAAACATCATTAGATGAACTTCCTCAAATTTTTAATGTTCTTAAAGGTGAAATGAACTTTGTCGGACCAAGACCAGTGATACAAAAAGAACTTGATCTATACTATAAAGAGGATTCAAATTATTATCTTATGGTAAAACCAGGCATAACAGGCCTATGGCAAGTGAGCGGAAGAAGCGACACAGACTATGACTTCAGAATAAAGATGGATAAATGGTATGTAAGAAACTGGTCACTATGGCTAGATTTAGTCATCTTGATTAAAACTATAAAAGTCGTACTTTTTAGAGAAGGTGCATACTAAGAGCCCACCGCACAACCCTCCCACAAAAACACCCATTAAACTCCCTATTTAAAGGCATTCTAAGGCAATAGGGTCAGACCCTAGTTTGGTAATAAAACTTAATAATATACTAATTTATTGATCACTATACTTTTCAAAACAAGCAGGGGTATGTGTATGGCTAGAAAAGAGAGGATTTCAGATCTAGGCTTCTATCATATTGTCAATCGTGGGGTTGAGAGAAGAGATGTTTTTTTAGCAGCAGAAGATTATGCCTATTTTTTAGATCTATTATCAGAGATGAAAAAAAACGTACAGCATCACCATCCACACCTATTGCCTGATGACAAACCACTATCATGTCGTACTAGAAATCACACAGCCAAATATTTCTCAAGCAATAAAATTTTTAAACTCTTTTTACTCTATCTATTTCAATAAAAAATACAAAAGAAGTGGTCATCTTTGGCAGGGGAGATTTGCATCGTATTATCTGTACGATGATGCACATTTTTGGATAGTAGCGAAATACTGTGAACGAAATCCAATAGCGGCAAATATGGTCAATAATATTAGTGATTATAAGTACCAGTCTTTTTTTCAATAGAAGAACAAGGGTGAATACTATTCTCTATTAGAAAACTCCAAGATTTTTGATATGACATTGGAGGAGTATCAAGAATATATCGGCACGCAGTTGGAAGTGAATGTGCTGGATACAGTTTATCAATCACCAGCTCTGGTGTTTAAAGATGGGGAGATGAAAGTACTTTCCAAAAGACTAGAAACTTTTTTTGAAAATGATAGAGATATAAATAGAAATCAAAACATCAAAAAAGCATATGAATATGGCTATACAAAAACGCAAATAGCCAACTTTGTGCAGCTGACTCCTAAAAGTATATCAAATATTTTGGACTCACTAATCAAAAATAAAGAGTAGTAAAAGTAAAATACATGGCATTGCAAAAGAAAGGCGATTTCATGAGTAAGCTCAAAAGAAAAATTATTTGATATTGCCTTGAAAAAAATGAAAAACTTAAAAGTGAACGAGGTGTTAGTTTTGAACAGGTGCTATTGGCGATTGACGAAGGTGACCTGCTAGATGATTTACGTCATCCGAATTCTCAAAAATATCCAAACCAAGATGTATTCATCATTCTGATACGGATTAAAAATTATATTTACATCGTTCCCTGTATCGAAACGGAGGATGAAATATTTTTAAAGACGATTATTTCAAGTCGAAAATTAAATAAAATATACAACAAAGGAGTTAGCTATGATCAAGCTTGATGATTTTGAGCAAGATATTTTGCAAAGCGTCGAAAGTAATGAGTGGAAAAGAAAAGGGGAGCTAAAGGAGCGTATCCTAGAACTTCAGCACACCATCAAAAATCAAAACAAAAAAGCTCTCTCTATTCGCGTCAGCGAAAATGATTTGTATATTTTAAAGCAAAAGGCTCTTGAAAATGCCATCCCCTATCAAAATATCATACAGATGTTAATACATCAATATTCCGCCAACAAGATAAGACTGAGTGTTTATTAGAATTTGAAAATGGAGAACATCGATTGTTTGATATGACATATTTGATGGATAACAAACCTTTTTGCCATCTGAAGGATAAATCATTATTTGATTTACGCTCCATCATTGATAATGTCTGTGACGATTTTGATGAATACATCATTACAGCAAAAGACAAGAAATCAGCAGTCTTGATATCATATGAATAGTCTGCTAGAAGATATTCGAAGAGATCCACATGATAATAATGGACTCGGCAAACCTGAACGACTAAAAGAAAATTATCAAGGATTTTTTTCGAGAAGAATCACGGCAGAGCATCGGCTTGTCTATAAAATAATCGATGATTTAGTCGTTATTGCACAATGCAGATATCGTTATTAAAAAATTTAGATTTTAACTGTGATGGGGGGTTGATACATGATTATATTGGGCAAAAAATACAAATTTACACTGCTTGAAGAGCAACGGCTTCGCAAAAGATTTGGTGACTTTTAAGTCATCGCCACCTCAAACCGTAATCCCCAAGAGGTTATGGATGAACTCTCTAGCTACATCCAGAGGCATGGTGCATCGATGTTGGTGCTGAACATGCGTAAGCAGGTGCACGATGAGATAGTACAATATTTGACACGAATGCAGTTCAAATCCAAAAATAACCGTTTTGCCATCATAAGCATGAACCGCTTTATGGAAGAGTATCTCCAAAAGTGTTATATTTCCGATGATGAAAACAATCTTGCATTTTTAGAAAACATTGCACCATATAACGAATGGCAGTATTTTCAGAAGCGGTGCATTGACTATTTCGGGGTGTTTTGGCTCTTTTTCTTTCCATGGCCTGTATTATTGCTTAGTACCATCAAGATTAAACAACAATCCCCTGGGGCAATATTTTTTCGCCAAAATAGAGTGGGAATGAATAACGAGACTTTTAAATGCACAAAATTCCGATCGATGCATGAAAATTCCCATCATGATGCCTATACAAGAGAAAATGATACACGGATTTTCCCTTTTGCCCATATCATGCGAAAAACAAGACTCGATGAGTTACCACAAATGTGGAATATCCTCAAAGGAGATATGCACCTCATCGGTCCACGGACAGAATGGGACATATTAGTAGCACAATATGAGGGACAAATTCCTTATTATAACGAGCGTCATTTGGTACGTCCCGGTGTGACGGGATGGGCGCAGGTGATGTATCCGTATGGTGCTAACGTCGAGGATGCTCGTCAAAAACTCATGTATGATCTGTATTACATCAAACACTGGAGCATAGCACTTGAGCTTAAAATCGTCTGGATGACAGCGATGACGGTAATCGGGAAAAAAGGTTTATAGCAAATAAAAGGGGTTCGGTATTGTACCGTCACAATAAATCAAATACTTTCATTCTTGGGTTACGAAATAGAGTAAAAAGCCTCCAACCCTTTTAAAAGCTAAAAATTCTACTCTTCCATCTTCCCTGCAAGCCGTTTATAAACATCTGAATTTTCTAGGAGCTCTTTGTGTGTGCCACGAGCGACGATGGCTCCGGCTTGAAATACCAAAATGATATCGGCATCTTCAATGGTACTGAGACGGTGTGCGATGGTGATGGTAATCTTGTCTTTGGCATAGTTTTTAAGCGCATTTTGGATCCGCTTTTCGCTTTCATTGTCAAGCGCAGATGTTGCTTCATCAAAGAGTAAAAGTGAAGCGTGTTTGTAGATGGCACGGGCGATGGCGATGCGCTGGCGCTGACCGCCTGAGAGATTTGCACCAAACTCCTCCATCTTTGTGTCGATGCCATTTTCAAGCTTACATGTAAAGTCCCAAGCATCTGCGAGTTTTAGCGCTTCTTCTACTCTTTGACGTTCTATCTCCTGCCCATACGCGACATTGGCTCCAAGCGTGTCTTGAAAAATATACACACGCTGAGAAACAAGCGCCATGTGATGGCGAAGTGAATTTTGCGTGTATGTTTTGATATCTTTTCCATTGATGCGAATCTCGCCATTGTGTGGGTCGTAAAAGCGCAAAACAAGATTGACAAGTGAACTTTTTCCGCCACCGCTATCACCGACTAGAGCGATGTTTTGCCCATCTTTTGCACTAAAGTTTATATCTTTTAGAGCCTCTTTATTGCCATAAGAAAGGCTTACATGTAAGCATTCTAAAGAGTGAATATCCTCATCTAAAACCACATCTCCATCTTTGATGGTATTGTCAATATCCAGCACCTCAAACACACGCTCAGAAGCTGCTAGGGCATCTTGGATCTTTGAATAAATAGAGCCGATGCGTCGCACTGGCTGAAACACAAGCCCAACAGCGGTTAAAAATGCCGTAAACTCTCCCACACTCATGTGGTTGTTGTACACCTCGTGTCCGCCCACAAAGATGACCGCTGCAAGCCCTCCGGCGCCTATGACTTCCATGATGGGTGAAACCATCTCGCCTACATAAATAGACTTCATATTGATCTTAAAAAAGTTCCAGTTTTCCAGAGAAAAGCGCTTCATTTCAAACGCTTCGGTCGCATTTGCTTTGATGATTTCACTGTTGTTAAAAACCTCTGTGAGGCGTGTCATCACATCTGCATTTTTTGCCTGTGAACGGTGAGAATATTTTTTGAGTTTTCTAGCAATCGCCATCAAAGGGTAAATAATAAGAGGCACCAAGATAAGCGAGTAAAACGCCAATTTTGGATTTAAATAGATCACATAAGCGACAAGAGAAATGACTGTGATGCTCTCACGAAAAAGTTCAGGAAGCATATTTGAAACAAAATACTGAATCCGCCCAATATCATTTGTTACACGAGAGATAAGCTCTCCACTGCGGTTAAGATATAAAAAACTCATATCAGAACCGATAATCTTTTCCAAAAGAATCTCTCGAAAACGGCTCACAATATGCATCCCAATATAGTTCATATACACAGACTGCACATAGCGCCCAAGGGCTTTTACGAAGTAAATCCCAAGCATTCCAAGAGGGATAAGAGTAAGCATCCGCTCATCACGCTTTATAAACATATCGTCCATAAGCGGCTGCATAATCTGCGCGGTCGCTGTCGTTGCGACAACCGTTAAAACGATGCCGACTAGCACGAAAAAGTATTGTATTTTATATATTTTTATATAAGGCAAATATCTTTTATAAATATTTTTCAAGTTTCCTCCGTAGGCTCTAGGGAGTTTATTTTATTATAATAGTTATTAAAATTGATATAATAACACTCCAAACAAAACAATTGTACACAAGGTGTTCTTATGAAATCTGTTTTAATCATACGATGTGGCGCACTTGGGGATCTCGTCTATGCGACAAGTGTCATAGATGCACTCAAAAGGGAGTATGGAGAAGATACGCAGATTGATTTTGTTTGCACTCCAGCAAGCGGAACACTTTTTAAAAACGACCCTAGAGTCAGACATATTTTTCCTCTGAAACATAAAAAGATTCCACTATTTTTGAGTTCTCAAAAAAAATCGATTATTCAATACTCAAAAAAATCCCCTTACGACTTACTCATAAATTTTGAATCAGGCAAACAGTTTCAAAGCTTAGTCAAAGCGATTGTGGCTACAAAAAAAATAGGTGAGTTTTTTGATGCAACTCATCCACCAAAAGAGATAAAACACGCAGTTGAGCTCACTAAATACATTTTTAAAAACATCGTTAGCAAAGAAAACTATGAAAACAGTTTCCCAAAGATTGTGGGCACTGCTCCTCTTGTTGCTATACAAAAATATAAGCTCTTGGACAAATATATCATTATTAGTCCAAGCAACTCGCATCAAAAGAAAAATCGATTAAACTACAGAGCGTGGGAAAATACCAGCTGGATATCACTCATCCATGAACTTAGCAAAAAAACTCAAGTCGTGATTATTGGAAGCAAAAACGAGGATAAATTTTTCAATAAACTCAAGCCATATCCCAAAAATGTCATCGACCTTGTAGGCAAAACCTCTTTGAGTGATCTTATTGGTGTAATCGATGGTGCAACTGCGCTGATTGCAACTGATACGGGAACAGCACATATCGCTTCAGCTCTCAACACCGAAGTGTTTGCCCTCATTGGACCGACGCCCGCTCAAGTAACTGGTCCCTACCAAACACCTTTCAACAACGTCCATATTATCAGCGCAAATCTACCATGTAGCCCATGTTACAAAACACCCATTATGAAGAGTTGCAAAGAGAATCTCTGTATGAAAAATATCTCTACTACAATGGTTTTAGATACGATATCTTCAGCAAATGTACTATAAAATACCAATAATTTACTTTTAGGCAATTAGATACAATTTTGCGAATATAGTGTAAAGGATTACGATGCAAACAATTAGATTGGAAGTTGAAGATTCAAAGCTTGAGACAGTTTTAAATATTATTCAAAATCTAAAAGAGAGTCTCATTACAAGATATGAAATTTCAAGTGATGTGCAAATCAGCAAAAATGAAGCTGCTACTCGAATCACTCAAGCAGTAAAAGAAGTAAGAGCTAACAAAGCCACTCTTTTCAGCCAAGAAGAGTATGACCATGATATGAATGAGTTTATGAAGAGTCTTTAGGTGATAATGCAAAGAAGAAAAGAGTATTTTATTGCCTTAAAAGCTGTAATTTTATTCATTTCAAAAGACAGTAAAAATAAAGCTCTAAATTTTAAAAGTCAATTAGACACCAATATAAAGGAATTGATCCATTTTCCTTATAAATTTCAACAATCAAAAAATCACAATGATGTAGATGTAAGAGATATGACTTTTAAAGGCTATACGATTACATATCTAGTCGAACATCAAAAAGATAGAATTGTCATTCTTGATATTTATAAATGGATCGACAAATAAATTTATTTCAAAAAGAAGAGAAAAAATGAAGAAAAAAATATTAGTCACTGGCGGAGCTGGATTTGTGGGGAGTCATCTTTGCCAAAGACTAGCCCTTGATGAAAACAATGAAGTTTATAGCCTAGACAACTACTTCACAGGAAGTAAAAACAATCATGTGGCAAATGTCACTTACATCGAGGGAAGTACGGCAGATATTGCTTCTCTTGTCACTTTTAAACCTGATATGGTCTATCATTTGGGTGAATATTCACGCGTTGAACAGAGTTTTGATGACATAGAAAAAGTGTGGAAATTCAACAAAGATGGAATCTTCGCCGTTTTAGAGTTTGTGCGTCAAGCTGGATGTAAAATCCTCTATGCTGGAAGCTCTACAAAATTTGGAGATGGCGGACTTGGACGAAGTGCATCGCCATACGCTTGGACAAAAGCTACAAATACCGAACTTGTCATGAACTATGGCAACTGGTTTAACGTGCCTTATGCCATCACTTATTTTTACAATGTTTACGGACCACGTGAGATCCAAACTGGAAAATATGCAACGCTTATCGCTCTTTTTAAAGAGAAGATGAAAAACGGCGAGCCACTCACCATTGTCAGCCCCGGTGCGCAAAAAAGAAACTTCACACACATCGATGACATCATCAACGGCTTGGTCCTTGTCGGTGAAAATGGGTATGGTGATGAGTTTGGCATAGGAAGCCCTGAAGCATACAGTATCAAAGAGATTGCCGAGATGTTTGGCGGAAAAATAGAGATGCTCCCAGAACGCAAAGGAAACCGCATGACAGCCGATGTCATGACTTCAAAAACAGAAGCACTTGGATGGAAACCGACTCGCACCATTGAAAAATATATTGAAGAGATGAGAGCCAATACTTGGGAATAAGATGAGACTTTATCAAGACGAAATCACCCTCTTAAAACATAAACTTCAAGAGCTTTCTGCGAGTGCACAGATATATCTCTTTGGAAGCAGAGTTGATGATAGTAAAAAAGGCGGGGACATTGACCTCCTTATTGTTTCAAACGAATTAACAAAAAAAGATCTACGTTTTTTAAGAATAGAGTTCTTTAAAAAATTTGGAGAACAAAAAATGGACATCATTCTTGATAACGGTGAATTTAACGACCCATTTACAAGGCACATCATAAAAAAGGCTATTTTATTATGATGATAGATAAGCTTTTAGCAGATAAAAAATTGCTTGAAAAACAACTTTTTTGGATTAAAACTTCACTTCATCAATGTTGTATTATTGGAATAAAATCAGATTATTCAGTCGATGAGTTTGGTACATTTGAAACTCTTTGTAGCAGATATAGTAGAGGCATAGATTTTTTAATAAGAAAAATTTTTAGAACACTTGATGAATATGAGTTTGAAAACCAAGGTACTCTTGTAGATGTGGTCAATAATGCTCATAAACGCGGCCTCTTTGACAATATAGAAGAACTCAGAATAATGAAAGATGTACGAAATACAATCGCCCATGAATATATTGAAGATGATTTAGTCGAAGTTTTTGCAGAAGTTTTAGAATATTCTCAAAAGCTCTTGATAATTATGAACAATACATTAAAATATATTGATAAAACTTGTTCCGCAGAGAAATTATAAGAATATATCAGCCCATAAAATCTAACAGTGTAGTAGCAACGTTTCCTGCAGTAACAAAACAAACAATTAAGCGAGCTCAAACAACTCAAAGAGTAAGATAAAATAGAATTTCGTGGAAACTCAAAAAATAGAGGATATTTTGCAAAATAAACATAAGTCATGGACAAAAGCACCAACAGCTATCATCTGCTTATCTCCTTACGGCGGCGGCATGGAGTTAGATGCTATCAAGCTTGCCAAGAACCTCAGCACGTTCACACAAATCGTTATTGTTGCAAAAAAAGATCATTTTATTGACAAACAGCAAGAGAATTATCTAAATTTTAATGGAATCGCGCTTCAGACTATCTCATTTGAAAGCTCTTTGAGTCTTAGTATTATTGTAAAAGCTAGAAAAATTATGCAAGAATACGGTATTAAAAATGTAATCTTTTTTGGAGCAAGTGAGCTCAAATCGCTTTATTTTTCATTTTTAGGGCTTGACATTAACCTCATTGTAAGACATGGAACAACCAAATCAAAACCTAAAAAAGATTGGCTTCATAGGCTCATTTACTCACAAGTAGCATATCACGTAAGTATCTGTCAACATCTTGAAACAAATGTAAAATATATCATTCCTTTTGGCAAAATCACTCAATCAAAACTGATTTATCCATCTTTTGAGTTTCAAGAACCCTTGCATGTAAAACATAAAACGCTAACACTTCTACATGTAGGACGCATCGCAGGAGGAAAGGGACAAATAGATGCTATTCAAGCATGTGATGTTTTAGTAGAGAATGGCATTGACTTTAGCTTTAACATCGTTGGTGGATTTGATGGCGAATATGAACAAGAATTTTTAGAGTTTTATAACCTTTGTAGCTATAAAGAAAAAATACATCTTATAGGCTTTACAAGCGATGTAAAAGCTTATTTTGAAAGTGCAGATATATTCATTTTCCCTAGTCACGGAGAAGGCCTTAGCAACGCATTTATGGAAGCCCTCTCAAATGATCTTGTCTGCATCGCATATGACAACACTTCTTTTCCAGAACTAAAAAGGTTAGGATTTTATTTTGAAATGTGTAAAAATAAGGATAAACAAAATTTGCGAGAGACACTTTTAGAATGTGCACTCAATATAAAGAAAAAATCTGAAAAAACAAACAGAAATGCGCTACTTATTCAAGAATTTTTTTCTTTGGAAAATGAGATATCAAGATATCTTAAAATTCTAGCCAACTAAAGTCACAAATTTAAATATTCATCCAATACTTTATCTACACTAAACTTTTGGAGTAAATCTAAATAATTCTTTTCCTTTGTATGGTCTTTTGAAGTAACCTCAATCATTTTTTTTGCTAATGCCAACACATTGTTCACAGGCACTAGATTAGATTTTAATCGCTGTACCAAAATTTCTCTTGGACCAGATTTGCAATTAGTGCTGATAACCTCCGTTCCCAGTATCAATGATTCTATTAAAACAGTAGGTAATCCTTCAAAATCAGAACTTAATACCAATAATTTTGCACCTTTTATTAGGGGATAAGGATTGGCTATAAATCCCATAAAAATAACTTTATCCTGTAACTCTAGTTCTTCGACAAGATAAGATAAGTTACTTTGTAAGTTAGTTCCAACTAAAACAAGTTTTTCACTTAGATTTGCTTCTCTATATGCTTTTAAAAGTATGTCATGCCTTTTTACCCTGCCAAAATTTGCAACACTTATTATGTATTTTTCATTACTTAAATAATTTTCTTCATTTGATTTACGTACAATCTCTTCAAAATTAAATGGATTATATATAGTCTTTATTGTTTTAGGTTTAATGCCCATATTCTTAATAAAATCTTCTTCCGCTCCCTTTGAAACTGCTATAATATTTTTATTTTTGTATCTTGATCTATATCTCCACAACCTTCTATATCTTTTAACTAAGCTTTTACCCTCTATATAAGCTTTACTAAAAGTAGTATGTATAATAAAAAATAATTTAGGATGTTGTATTTTTGCAAGCAACTTGTCAGTTCTTGGAAGGCTAGATAAGATAAGATCAAAAGAACCATGAACATTCTCTATTTCTAAAATCATAGCTTTCATCTTTTTAACATTATTACTCCATTTTGAATAATGTAAAATGTCAATTGTAAATTCAAAATCAAGTTGATGTTCTATGATATCATCTAAAATAATAAAATGCACATAATGACCTCTTTTCTGCATTTCTCGAGCAAGTGTTAAAACTACACGTTCAGCTCCGCCACCTTGTAACGCATTAATACAAAATAAAATTTTTTTCATCTTTTTTTCCTACTGTAATTTTCCAATAATTAAAAACAATAAACTAACGACGAAATAATATAACAATATTTTAGAATTCATCTGACCTGCAGGATTAGCACAAGCAACCCATTTCTTATTTGATAAAGCTACGCTTGTTAAAAAAACCCACAATGGAAAATAAAAGTTAGTATCCAACGTCTCTGTTAATAGTGCTATCGATATTGCAAAAGAAGTTGAAAAAAGAATAAATCTCTTATACTCATCTTCTATTTTAGTTTTAAAAATTTGATAAAAAATATTTAAAAATATAAAAAAACCTACGAGACCAAATTGAAGTAATACTTGAATGTATTCATTATGGGAATGTGACATTTCTTTTAAGTAATCATCTTGTTTATCGATACATTTTTTAACGCTATCCATCGCATCGCCAGTTCCTGTTCCCAAGATTGGATTGTCAGATATAACCTCGAATGAGTAATGCCAAAACCCCCATCGATATCCAAACGAAGAATGATAATTAGACGAATTACTTCCTAAGACTTCAATCGTATTTACAGTTTCATTTACTCTGCTATGGACCATATTGCTATATGTATAACCCATATAAGCAACAAAACCCAAACCAAGTATCATTATACTTAATGGTTTTATAGCCTGTCTTTTATATTTTAATATCACAAGTAATGTCAATAACAAAATAAAAGTAACATAGCCAATTCTTCCGCCCACTAAAGCCAAATTAGTACTCGCTGTAACAACAAATGCACTTGATATTGCTTTCATGGCTGTTGATGTTTTTTTATCTAAAATTTTCCATATTAAAATTGAAATAGTCAATGAGAGAGCCAAGGCATAGTGGGAATGATGTAAGAATGGTGATGGATCAAATTCTTGATATGCTCTATACAGTACTATATTAAAAATTTCAAGTTTCCACGGAAGAATTTCAAAATGAATACTATAAGAAATAATTTCACTAAATAGCATTCCAAGCACAAATGCCGCAATTATTCTTTGTGTATAGCGTATATCAATAACCGCCATTAGAACTAGAGGATACAGCGTATTTTTGGCAATCCTAAGCGCACCTGAGGCATCGTGATAATTATCAGTACCAAAAAGCCATATTATATGTATCGCAAAGAATAACAAAAAGGCTTGAACTACTGTATTAGAAAATGAATACGATAAATAATATAAAAAATTTCTACGTATCAAAAATAAAATAAATATAACCGATAAAACTGCTGTTGCTGCATAATGATTAATTGACAATAGAAATGCATAAATGACTACTAAATGATTCATAACTATCGTCATCATAGTTTTGTTATTTAAACTTAAAAATTTAGTTTTTACAATGTTGATCAAGGCCATGCTCACATTTGAATTTATTTAATTTTTGTCGTTCTTCATACCATAGAAATTCTTGAGATGAATCATAACAAGAATCTAAAACTCGGTGATATAGATGAAAAACATTAGCAATGTTTTTCGAGGAAATCAACTCACATCCGCTTGCTTTAAAGCGCCAATCTAAGTCCGTGTCATCGCCCAAACATGCCAATCCATAACTTTCATCAAAACCATTAATAGCTAAAAAATCGTCTTTATAACAGGACCAGTTACAGCCAATAATATTTGTATTTCGCTTTCTTTTTTGTAAAAATAATTTATAAATCCATCCCAAAGGATTTGTATAAATACCTTGCTCTGCTCGAGCATTTTTATCAAGCAACATACCAAAGGCAAAGAATAAAAAATATCTCTCTAATGTAGATACCAAAATTTTTCTTTCTCTTACTTTTTTCGACATCTTAGGAGATAGGTTCACTCGTCTTCCAGACATAACACGATTGGGTTTTGCTAAAATCACTTGTGATTCTATAAATGTAGTGAACGGCAGAATATCACCATCAATAAATATCAAATATTGACCGTCTGCAACACATACTGCTTTATTCTGAATAGTTGTTTTAGTCCGACCTACATCTTCGTGTGAAACATGTTTAATTTGAAGACCAAAGTACGATTTCAAAAAACAAATAGTTTCTGATGCATTATCATCTTCAGCAACAATAACTTCAAAATTTTTATATGTTTGATTTTGCAAAGCATCTAAAATGAGTTTCAAGGCTTCAATATCTTTATATAAAGTTACAATCACACTAACTTTCATAAGTTCTCCAAAATAGTATAAAGTTTTTTAAACTGCTTCTCGCTCTCAAACACTTCATCAGCTTTTTCTTTTCCTGCTTTTGCGACTCTTTTTCGCAAATTTGTATCATTTATAAGTATTTGTATCTTATCTGCCAAACTTTGAGCACTGTTTTTCTCAAAAAGTAATCCCGTTTTTCCATCATCAATAATCTCTAAAGGTC
>JAVHOA010000009.1:0-1216 GCA_036169815.1 Sulfurimonadaceae bacterium | reverse complement strand
ACAATCAGTTTTACATCAAAATTGAATATTACACGCCCGAGTAATCACATAGGCATCATAAGAAGTGAGCTACAAGCAAACACGCTCATTACTTATAGGACTTTAAACGAGCGTGATGCTTACGCAATCATCAAAAGCGATGAAAATATCAAGTGTGTTGAGGCTTTGAGAGAGAGGCTTTTAAAAGTTATTGAGAGTAAAGATATAAAACTCTCAAAAGCTTATGAAGACAATAGGGGAAATTGACTCTATAAGCCTAAGAAGTGAGGATTTTTCACGGTTATTTACAAGTGAAGATTATATCATAGAGGTAGTTAAAAGTGTTGGAATATTTGAGCCAAGCTTGTGGATAGAGACCTTTAAAAAAGGGCTTACTAAAAGCATAATCGAGGCAAAAATACTCCACACCTCAGCAGGTTTAACGATACCACTCAAACGCTACAATAGAAGCCCTACAAAGCAAAGTTTAGATATTGCAGGGCTTCGAGGCTATGATGATAAATCGGAGCTTTTAAAGAACTTCTTAGAGGCTCACTTCTTAGAGTTTATGGAGTGTGAAATCAAACGGATAGATGTTTGCTTCGACTTTGTGAAAGTACCAAACCGAACGATAAAGAGGTTATGCGAAAAACGAGAACCTTTTAAATTCAGAAATACTACTTACTACAAAACAGCTAAGGAGAAAAAAACGAATATCAAGCTTGATATAAAAATTTACGACAAACAAAAAGAGGCAAAATTATCACGACCATTAGAACGGGTGGAGTTTTGCTTCAAAGGTGGTTATTTTGATAAGGGTATGAAGCTCAAAGATTTAGATCAAAAGTTTCTATCCAAGATGGAAAAAACTATAAAGCTATTTAGTGGAATTGATGCGAAAATATTCCCTATAAGTTACATTACTTAAATTTTCAGAAATAGCCCGTGCAAACTCCTCACGGCACGGGCTTAAATGCACTTCTTAAACTTTGCTGAAAGTGATACTATTTTCAGACGCAAAACACACCTCTTTTTTCTAAGATATACTATTACTACGATATAACGAAATGAAAGGCTATTCAATGAGATTAACGCTCACAGATGATGAGGTAATGGAGCTGATGAAATCAATCGCAAAATCAAACTATCCTCTTTATTCTAAGATACAAAAGCAATATAACGATGATATTAATCGAGATATTACCAAGAAGCAATCATCTATCCAAGAAGCGACAAA
>JAVHOA010000008.1:0-6010 GCA_036169815.1 Sulfurimonadaceae bacterium | reverse complement strand
TGTTAATTCAATACTATTCATAGCAAACTCTTTTTTGATAATTATAATAAGAAAGTGTTAATTTAGTGTTAAGTGAAAAAGAGAGTAGATAGATAAAAGCAAGGCTCTTATCTATTTGATTGTAGTAATGCTAAAAACTCACGAAAGATATATCTGCTCTCTTTTGGTCCTGGGCTAGATTCTGGGTGATGCTGTACAGAAAAGACAGGTTCATCTCTGTAGCGCAATCCTTCTATTGTATCGTCAAAAAGATTGACATGTGTTACTTCTGCTATCTCTATAATACTCTCTGGAACATTATAGTTATGGTTTTGTGCAGTAATCTCTACAACACCTGTCTTTTCATTTTTTACAGGATGGTTGCCGCCGTGGTGACCAAATTTTAGTTTAAACGTATCGTATCCATGTGAAATAGAAAGAAGCTGATGACCCAAGCAGATTCCAAACAAAGGGACTCTAGCTACAAGCAGTTTTTTGATTTGTTCTTGTTCATATTTTAAAACCAGTGGATCACCTGGTCCATTGGATAAAAAGACTCCATCGATCTCCTTATTGTTGTATCTTGCAACAAGTTCATCGCCTGAAGTTGTATTTGGCACCACTTCAACTTGCATTCCAGCTTGAGTAAGCTCATTTAAAATATTTCTTTTTACTCCAAAATCTACTGCAACTATTTTTGCTTTTACCTCTGGGGCTTCATTGTATTTAAAGTAAAATGGGTCATACACACCATTTTGATGCAAATAACTCTCTTTTGTACTGACTTGCTCTATGTAGTTGATTTCTTCGATCCGTAGAGAGTTTTCAAGAATCTTTTTCAATTCCTCTTTATCACTTATCTGCGTAGAAGCAATCATCATCATAGAACCCTCTTGACGAATCATTTTAGTCAAGTAACGGGTATCAATATCACAAATACCGATGACATTATATTTCTTTAGAAAATCTCCGAGCGATCCCTTGGCTCTAAAGTTTGAATAGCGATCTTGGTATTGACGAACAATCATCCCTTTTGCATGAGCGGCAACGCTTTCCATATCTTCATCATTGACACCGACATTGCCAATTTCTGTCATCGTAAACGTCACAAATTGTCCAGCGTAAGATGGATCAGACATTATCTCTTGATACCCACTCATAGAAGTGTTAAAAACAATTTCACCGACACTAGTCGTATCTGCACCGAAACTATTTGCCTCTAAAAAAATCCCATTCTCAAGATATAACCAAGCTTTTTGCATCATGCCATCCCTCTTCTTTGCATCTCTTCATGAAAAAGTCTTTCATAAAGAATTTCATAATCATCTGTTCCTGGAATAATGTTACGTTTATAAGAACCTATTTTCTCTCTAACCGCTTTTTCGATTGCATCATTGTCTGCAATAAATGAAGTCATTGAGTTGTAGATAATATTTTTAATACGATTTTCTGCAACATCAAAATGGATGAGATCTTCTTCGTACAATTCGTCTAAGATTTTGTGAGAAAGGTCTGAGTAACGCTCTTCATAGTTTAAAATGACACCAAACTCTGGAGCTAATCTTTTCTTAATCATATAGAAAAGTTGGCGTTCATCTGCAAGATAAAACTCTATTTGATCCTCATTTTCATCAACGATTTCATATACTTTTTCTTCTAAAGCCATCTCTTGCTTTATATTTGTGAATAATATTTTTTCTGCTTCATGTGCTACGGGTTCAAGACCTTTTGTCATAGTAACAACACCACTTCTGCTTAAATCAATCGCAATCTTACTTGATATATGTGGTACAGTTTTTAGTGAAACTTTCATATGCAACCCTGTTTAAAATTTTATTATTCTACAATAAAAAAGGTAAAGATTTGATTATGGCAACAGCCCTCTTTTAAACTCTTTTTCTTCTACAAAAACGGTTTTTCTCTTTACATGTAGGGATAAATCCATTCATTATCATCAGCAGTAAACTCCCTAAATATGGAATAAATACAAGCAAATAAAACCAGCCTGATCTATTTGTATCATGAAAACGTTTTATCGATGTCACGATATTTATATAAAGCAATGGAAGTAAAATAAAGAGTAAAAAAGCACCAGTGATTACAACCGTTTCGTCAGCTATCTCATTGGTTTGTGTATTTGACATCACAATATAAAGCCCAAAAAGCATCCAAATCGTAAAAGAGAGAAGCGTGATTTTCCAATACTGCATTCTAGTATAGCAACCTTTTGATGAGAAAAGCTCTACAAAACCGTAGCGCTGCGCTTCATAATAGGGAATTGCGACATCCTCCTCAAGCTCACTTGCTTCACTTAAATAAATCTCTATGGCATGAAGTTCTTGGCAATTAAACTCTGCTTGCATCCCTGTTTGTATATGACCTACGCTAAGTACATCAGTTTTTTTAAAACTGTAGCGTTTTTTATCGTTGCATGTAAGGATTCCCTCGTTTGTTGCATAATCATAATGCAGTACACTGCCCTTCATTTCTCTTCACCCTTCGTTTTTGTTAATAATGTCGTTATCTTCGACGCTTTTTGTGGATCCATTTTGGTAAGTATTTTTCCAATAATATTGGGTTTTAAATTTGTTAAAATTTTTACAGCGCCCGCTTCATCCATAGCAGATAAAACATTGGCCGCTGCATCTGGCTTCATTTTGGCATAGGTTTGTGCTATTTTATCCATTTTTATTTTTTTGAGTTCTTCAAGAACCTTTTTATTTTCCGCCAACATCGCTTTTACTGAGGCTAATTTTGCATCTGCGGCCTTATATTTTGCACTTGCTGCAGCTTCTCGAGTGCTGATATTGCTCTGCTTTTTTTTAAGTAAATCTTCAGTGGCAATCTTAAGTGCATCAAGAGATTGTTTTTGCTCATCTAGACGTTGTATCTCTACTAAAAGCTCATTTTTTCTATTTTCAAATATTTTTGTACACTCATACATCTTACTATTACTAGCAGCAGTGGCAATCGCAATAAAAAAAAGTGAAATTACTACGAGATACTTCACTAAAACTCCCTTTTTTTGTATGTCATAAGTGCTATTTCATCCAAATCTTTTGATTCTTTTATGGCGCGCAATTTGACCATTTTTTTGATCTCTTCAAAATCTAAATACTTAAATTTTTCATGCTCTACATGTAAGCGCTTTAGCTTGCCAACCGCAGCTTCTGCTTGATGTTTGGCAAAAGAGAGCCAATTTTTTTTATCCTCGACAATCTCTCTTTGCACACCAATAAAACTATTGGCACTGAGCATCTCTTTTATCGTTCCCTTTTGAGGTAGCTGCAAAGTTTGTAGCAAAGCATACGCCTCTTGCAGTGCAGATGACGCACTCAGCACTACTTGGTTTGCTTTTTGGACTTCTCGCTCACACAAGTCAAGCTCATTTTTTTTCAACTTTAAAAGCGGTGTATAACGAGTTTTCATCCGCATTTCCTCTGCTTAACTCTTTTTATAAAAGAATCGTGTCATTTCTATCTGGAGAGGTTGAAATCATTCCTATTTTTGTCTGTGTAAGCTCTTCTAGAAATGCAAGATATTCACGTGCTTCTTTTGGAAGTTCTTCAAGCCTTCTTGCACCCACTGAGCCAGTCCAACCTTTAAATGTTTTATACACAGGAGTTACGCTCTGTAAATCAAGAGGCATATAATCAATCTCTACTCCATCCACTTCATACGCAACACATACTTTAATCGTTTCAAAACCATCTAAAACATCAAGTTTCATGATACTTAAAGTATCACAACCATTCAATCGACTTGCAAACTTACATGCAACGCCATCAAACCAGCCACAGCGTCTTGGACGGCCAGTCGTTGTTCCAAATTCATGCCCATTTTTTCTGAGGATTTCGCCATCGTCTCCAAAATCTTCAGTCGGAAAAGGTCCATTTCCAACGCGAGTACAGTATGCTTTGACAATACCTGTAATATGCCCAATATCTTTTGGATTGATCCCAAGACCCGTACATGCTCCTGCACTGATAGTAGAAGAGGAGGTTACAAATGGATATGTTCCATGATCGATATCAAGCAGTGTTCCTTGCGCACCTTCTAAAAGCACTTTTTTGCCCTCATCCATCAATTTCCAAGTCATCTGTGTTGTATTTGCTAAAAAGGGAAGCAGTTTGTCTGCATAATCTTGCAGTTCACTTCGCAAGGATTGCTCATCTTGACATACAACACCAAGCGCGTCAAAGACTGCTTTATTTTGCCCAAAATACTCCATGGCCTTTGCAACAAGCTTCTCAATATCACGAAGTTCTCCAAGTCGAAACCCTTGACGCGCTACTTTTTCACTATAAGCAGGTCCGATTCCACGGCCTGTTGTACCGATTGCTTTGTCGCCTCGGAGTTTCTCTTTTGCTTGATCAATCGCACTATGAAAACTAAGTATCATATGCGCAGATTCACTGACAAACAAACGTCCAAGAAGGTTTTGAAACTGTTGCATCTCTTTAATAAGCGCTTGAGGGGAAACAACAACACCGTTACCGATGATATTGATAGCCTTGGGATTTAAGATGCCAGATGGAATAAGGTGCAATGCATGTGTTTTTCCATCAACAACAATCGTATGCCCCGCATTATGGCCACCTTGATAACGTGCAACTGCATCGTACTTTTGTGCTAAAAGATCAACTATTTTCCCTTTTCCTTCATCGCCCCACTGTATTCCTACTATTAAATCCGCTTTCATTTTTCCTCTTCCTTGCTCAAAGTTTCTATTAAATTATCTGTGTAGATTGCAAAACCCACTGAAGTAAGCTCATCATTTTTGTATCTTCCACCGTTTGCAAAGACTTCATTTTTCTCAATCACTCTAAAATAGAGTTCATCATAATAAAGCATCGAAGCGTAATATAAAGGAGAGAGAACACTGTGCTTACATGGAAGCTCACTACAAAGCTCTTTCATCTTTAAAAGCTCTAGTTTTATGGACTCTGGCACCAAGGCAATGACCGCATCAATCGCGTCGATGGACTCAAGGTAAACCAATTTAGAGAGCCACTCAACTTTGAGATTGAGCATCTTTTCGATATTAATATGACGAAAATCATCCAAAGTGAGATCAAACATTTCACAAAGAAGCTTTGGAATACGCATATTTGAGATCTGAACAAGCGGTTCAAGTGAGAGTGCATCAAATATTTTCATGGCACTGCTCATAACACGAGCAAGTGAGTCCTCACCCAAAAATTCCGCACCAACTTGATAAATCTCAGTAGATGGATAACGAAATACAGGCTGAATATAGAACCATTTTTTATGGGATGTGTTTCTTCCAAGACGCTTGTCGATGATATGCACAACATCAATCGTAGAATCTGCACGGAGTGTCATCTTATGATTTTGTCTATCATTGATACGGATAAGCTTTCTCTCATCGGAAATGCTCAAATGCTGATGATAGGAAAAAAGCGGTGTGACTATCTCATCAAAACCATCTGCATACAGTATCTCTGAAGCAACGCTCTCAATGGAGCGTTTTTTTTTCGCAGACTCGCCAAAATAGAGTTTACATCCGCTAGGAATCTCATGTTCAAAAATCATTGGCACTCCGACATCATCAGTTTTGCTCTAAGCGTTTGTTCAAAAATCATAGCTGGAAAAATACCTCATTGAAAATACGGTTTGCAGTGCCATCGTATTTTCTGCGTCCAAGTTTATCAAGAGCGAGCTCCACACTGTTTACAACCCAAGCCGCTTCATAAGGCGCTATTAAACCCATTTGATTGATTCTAAAGATTTTTCCAGCCAAATGATCTTGCCCACCCGCTACGTTAATACTAAAATCTTTTTGAAGGATTTTGCGAATCTCATTTGCATTTTCATCATCAATCGTTGTCATCGATTTTGCTGGATTTTTTGGATATACATGTAAGCCTAAAGCTTCAAGTGAGGCAATATTTGCCTCTGCTCGGCGCGCTGTATCTGCATAAAGTTTTTCTAAACCACCCTCAGTTTTAATACGTTGGAGGATAGACTCCAAACCAATAATCAAAGTGGTTGCCGCAGTCCAAGCTGT
>JAVHOA010000007.1:0-1247 GCA_036169815.1 Sulfurimonadaceae bacterium | reverse complement strand
GTTAAGCACTGATTCGATAAAATAAAGATACATACGTCATAAATGAGAGAGGTTTAAAATGAGTAAGAAGATGCGAGGGTTGTTTGACTACGAGTATCAGCTGGATCTGATCAACAAACACAAACCACCGCTTCAAAAACTCAACAGTGTCATCGATTGGAAGATGTTTCGTTCCCCTATCGAAGAGGCATTGGCAGTGGAGCCTAAAGGATTAGGGGGACGACCGCATTATGATCGTCTTATGATGTTTAAAATCCTCATCCTTCAACGCTATTACAATCTATCTGACGAACAGACCGAATTTCAGATCAAAGACCGATTGTCATTCATGCAGTTTTTGGGACTACAGATCGGTGATAAAGTTCCTGATGAAAAGACGATATGGTTATTCAAAGAACAGTTGAGCGAAAACAACCTCGCAGAGCAACTCTTCGAGCTGTTTAACCGAACCCTGATTAGCAACGGTATCGTTGCCAAAGAGGGAAGTATCGTCGATGCTTCGTTTGTCAATGTCCCAAGACAACGTAATAGCCGTGAAGACAACGCTAATATCAAGAAAGATGCCATTCCGTTGGAGTTTGGAAAAAACAAAGCTAAACTCGTTCAAAAAGATTGTGACGCACGATGGATGACAAAAAACCGTGAACGCCACTTCGGCTATAAGAACCATATCAATGCCGATATGAAGACTAAACTCATCACCAAGTTCTCGACATCAAGCGCAGCCCCTCATGATTCAACCGAAACTGAAAACCTTTTCGATGAGAGTGACACCATTGCTTATGGCGACAGTGCTTACCGAAGTGAAAAGATTGAAACCTATCTGGAGTCAATAAACTGTAAAAGCCATATCCACGAAAAGGGATACCGTAACAAACCCATCGAAATCCAACAACAGCTTCACAACCATATGAAATCAAAGATACGTTCACGGGTAGAGCATGTATTTGGTTTCATGACCAACTCAATGAACAATGGTCTTAACCTCAAAGCTATCGGAAAAAAGAGAATCGATTCACTGATCGGTCTGCTTAATCTGACCTACAACCTATGCCGATACGAACAGTTAGTAAGACTTCAGAAGGTAAAAAGAATGTAAAAGTGTGCCAAAAGAGGCAAATTGAGGGAGTTTTTTAATCGAAAAATGAAAAATTCCCTCAACTTTCCTAGGATTATCATCCAAGAAAAGTCAAAAAAATCAAGTGGGAAAATTTAGGTCGCTTTGAATGTGGTTTTTAGAGGTGCCC
>JAVHOA010000006.1:14681-24303 GCA_036169815.1 Sulfurimonadaceae bacterium | reverse complement strand
ATTTTTTTCCTTTGTAAGACTCACTCGCGAAAAAGAGTATCACAGCTTCCTTATAGGAAAGATTAATTTTCATAGGTTTGGATATAATAAGAATAAAAAAGAGTGTGTTATGTATGGAATCGATTACTCAAAGCCACAAGTAGTTCTTTTGCAAGACACGGGTATTGGTGTGGCAGAAGCAGCGGCTAGAACCTGTTATGACTCCTTTGAAAATAGTGAAAATGAGATTGTTAAATCTTTAGAATCTACGCTCCCTGATGCACGTATGTGCAGCAAACTCAACTCCATAGAAGAGTCTGCTTTGCTCGATGATTTGGCGTGGACCTATTTCCATCACTCTATTTTAGAGCACGCAAATCTGAGCTATTTAGTCCGTGGCACTTCTCGTGGAGTGTTACAAGAGCACGCTCGCCATCGCATTCAAGCCATCAGTGTGCGCAGTACCCGCTATACCATGAGCTCTGTTATCAACGCTTTTGTGGCATCACTGCAAGAGCAAGATTCAAAAGAGTTTTTTATAAAAAAAGTGCTTGGTTTTGAGATGCTTGTAACAACAAACGAAGCCTATAACCGCCTTGAGATTGTTGCGATTTTTGAAAAACTCTTCTTTCAGCTTCAAGCGGTTGAAAATTTTTATGATCTCGCTGTTGCAAAAAGTTCTTTGGAATTTTTAGGGAGCTGTAAAGGCGATGGCGAAGCTCTTTTTGCTGCCCTGCAGGCGGGTAAAAAGAAACGCAATGTCGGAGATGCGTTTAAGCATATTGTGACCGATAATTTTAAAGTTGATATGATTGTGACCTTTAATCTGAGAAGTCTTAAAAACTATTTAACCCTTCGTGATAGCGGCGCGGCGTATTTTCAAATACGATGGCTAGCTCAAGAGATGATTCGTGTGACTCCAAAAAAATATTTAGATCTCATAATAAAAAAAGGAAAAGAGAATGCGTAAACTCTTACATGTAAGCCTATTTGTCATGCCATTTTTGCTGAGTGGATGCTATTTTACTCTCAATGGTACGATGTGTGATCAGATACGAACCGATCCAAATGCAGTTGTGCCACAAGAATGTAGAAATTATAATGAAAAAGATGCGCAAAAAGCTTCGATTATTGATCATGAGATTAACGGAAGCGACATTATTAAATTTGTACCAAAAGAGAACTAATGCAACCTTATGAGCGTTTTTTTAGAGTGGAGGATGATTTTCGCTCTCCCTATTCACGAGACAGAGATCGCATTATTCACTCGGGAAGTTTTCGAAAGCTTGAGTACAAAACGCAGGTTTTTTTAAATCACGAGGGCGATTTTTTTCGTACTCGTCTCACTCACTCCATCGAAGTTTCTCAGATTGCTCGCTCCATCGCTACTACTCTTGGTCTTGAAGAATCCCTTGCTGAGTCCATCGCCCTTGCGCATGATCTTGGGCACACTCCTTTTGGACATATTGGTGGCGATACCCTTGATGCATGCTTAAAACAAGATGGTTTTTCTAACGGATTTGAGCATAATTTTCAAAGTTTTCGAGTGGTGAGTTCACTAGAAAAACGCTATAAAGCCTTTGATGGACTCAATTTGACTTTTGCTACACTCGAGGGGATTTTAAAGCACTCTTATCCTTACAAAAAAAGTTTTTTACCCTCTAGTATTGATGAACAATTTCATCTTACTACACACCCTTCCATCGAGGCGATGGTTGTGGATCGCGCTGATGAAATTGCGTATATAAGCCATGATATTGATGATGGAATTAACTCAGGACTGATTACTTTTGAGGACTTAAAAGAGAGTGCATTAGTTGCACTGATGCTTAAAAAAGTACATGATGAGGGGATTGACGCTGAAAATGATGAGATGTTTCGCTACCGTTTTAGCTCCCATCTTATCAATCATTTGGTTTATTCGCTCCTGGAGTATTCAAAACACAAACTCCATGCCAATGGCGGGGTTTTAAGTGCTGTGATAGATGCGAAACAAGAGATTCCCATAGGCATGGAAAAAGCGCTTGAAACAGAGCTCAAAAAACTCAAAAAGCTACTTTTTACCAAACTCTATCAAAGTAAAGAGATAACCCGCAAGATGTTTGCTGGAAAACAGGCGATTAAAGGGCTTTATTATGCGCTTATGGAGGATGAAAAGATACTTCCAAACTATTATCGAGGACTTTTGCAGCCAGAAAATAGCTTACATGTAAGGGCAAAACACCGTGTTATAGCAGATTATATCGCTTCCATGAGCGATAGATATGCACTAAAACTTTATAATGAGTTGTATGGAAGGATATAGGTCAAAAGACCTATAAAAAGCGTTACTGTTTCAAGCCTATGAGGGTTTGAAGTAACTGATCTGAAGTGGTAATCGTTTTTGAGTTTGCTTGGTATCCTCTTTGGATAACAATAAGCTCTGTGAGCGAGCGTGATAGATCGACATTTGAACCCTCAAGCGCAGAACTTTGGATAAATCCACGTCCACCATTTGCCGCGGTACCAATGATTGGATCACCTGAATTGGCAGATTGTGCAAAAAGATTGCCACCTTGTGTTGCAAGACCACCATTATTTGCAAATTTAGCCATTGCAATTTGTGCAAGACCAAAACTTCGCCCATTACTAAATGAACCAACTAAAGTTCCACTTTGATCAATACGAATCCCAACTAAATCGCCACCCGTAAAACCATCTTGGCTGATTCCTGAAGTCGCTGATTTTGCATCAAAGCTGGTAAGTCCGTCAAAGGCATTGGCTGTTCCAAGTACGAGATTGACATTTTGTGCGGGCGCTGAACCATTATTCGCAGTAAAGTTGATATTTGGAGGAGTAAAAGTTGAAAGTGAACCATCTGGCCCAAACTTAATCTCTCCCTCTATCATATTTGTTGGAACACCAGTTCCTCCCCCAGCAGGATTAATCTCACCAGGAAGTGGAACACTTATCATGAGTTTCCATGTGCTTCCTGTTGTTGGGTCAAACAGCGCTTTTGTAAAATCTACTTTCACTGTATGTTTCGAACCCAAAGAATCATAGATGTCGATACTTGCTGAGTGTGTCGGAAGATTGAAACTCTGTGATGATCGTGTTCCTGTGCTTCCAGCGGGGAGTGTTCCGCTAATCGCTTTGATAGTTGTGTCGAATGTGGAGTTCGCGATAGCCAATGCATCAGTAATAGCATAAACACTAATATTCATAGAGTTACCGCCAGCGAGGCTGTCTTTTGGATTGGCTATTTGGAACTTACCAGCTGTATCTATCGTGACAGTCGCCCCTGGTGATGTTAGCTCTGCGAGTGACTGCATTGCTTGACGAAAATCTTCACTTGTTGAAAAAAAATATGGACCAGCTCCAGTGGTAACAACTGGGCTGAGTGTGGTATCTGCGGTAAAGCGAAACTGTTGCATCGGTGCATCATCGTTCGCATTGGTAAGTCCTGAAGCTGTTCCAGCGCCCGCGAGAGTAACCTCAATATTTTTAACACTCCCCGAATTATCATTGACTAATTGGATATGATCTTTATTGCCAAGTCCCACTATATCTACTGCAACCGCAGTGACTCCCGTAAGACTCTGTTTTGCATTAATTGCTGCAACGGTTGCTGCTGTATTTTCGGCTGCCGTATTTATGGCCGCTGTGGTAAATGCAGGAATCGCAACACCGTTAATTGTAATATCTCCGTTTGCAAAAGTTAAGGCTCCAGCGGTGGTAGCATTTGTTGAAGTAATTGTTGCACTTCTAAAACCAATCCATTCACCCTGATTTTGTTGTAAGAGTAAAGAGTTTCCGCTACCATCAACCATAACACCCATATTTTGTCCACGCTCAATGATGTTGCCAGCAGAATCTTTTAAAATAAGGTTTGAAGTGTTTTCGCTGTTATGGTCGGGGTTTGTTAATGCGTTGGCGTCGCCATTGTTATAAGGAAGATTGTCATACGCTACCTGTGGAGTTGATAGGGAGTCAGCAACATCTAGTTTTCCATCACGATTGAGATCCGCCGCACCTGTAAATTGATCGAGTGAACTAATTGCACTAAATGTATTGACCGCTGCTCCTGAAGCAAGATTGGCTTTGAGAACAATTTGAGTACTCGCTTGAGCAGGTGTTGTGAGGCCTGAGGGAATTTGTATTTGCGTGATAGGTGCTGTTGCATCAACTTTACCAGTTGTAGTATCGCGAAGCCAACCCTCAACAACAAAACCATTATTATCCACAAAGTTTCCTGCTGCATCAAAGCTAAAATCTCCATTACGACTAAATTGAAGAGTCTTGCCTGCATCCCCACTGACGATGAAATAGCCATCCCCCTGAATCGCGCAGTCAGTGTTTTTATCAGTATTTTGTACGGAACCTTGAGAGTCGATACGTGTCATAGAACTAATTGTTGTTCCAAGACCAATTTGTGTAGAGTTTTTACCACCAAGATTTCCCTGAGGAGCGGTTGCAATTTGATTGACTTGTGCGAGTAGGTTTGAAAAGTTTGCACGAGAATATTTGAAACCTACAGTGCTAACGTTTGCAATATTGTTTGATTCGACATCCATCGCAATTTGGTGCGCCTGAAGACCAGAAACGCCAGAAGATAGAGACTTTAACATTTTAAATCCTTTTCTGCTAATAAGTAAAAATACTTAAGCAACAAATATTCCATATTTGAAGATTAGCGTCATGGATTGCAAGATTATTTTTGAAGTTTGCTTAATGCATCCAAAATATTACTTTGCTTTGCAGCATCAAGCGGTTTGTCGTTGGAGACATACATGTAAAACTCTACACGTCTGTTTTTTGCGCGATTCTCTTCATTTGAATTGTCAGCCATTGCTTTAGCCGAACCAAATCCCGCTGTTGAGAGGCGTTGCGCACTCACACCATTTCCAATGAGTTCTCGCATTACTGTTTCTGCTCTTTTTGCGGAGAGTTCAATATTGTCTTTATATGGAGAGCCAAAAGGCAGTGGCTGGTCATCTGTATAGCCGCGAATCGAGATATCTACCGATGGCGGGAGTGTATTGATAATATCTGCAACACGGCGTAAAAACAGATGTAACTCTTCATCATCAATGGTTGCATTGGCACCACGAAATGGGATGGATGTTGGAAGTTTCAATAATATTCCATCCATACTCTGATCAAGAGAACTACTACTCATGGATGCATTTTTTAACTCTTGTTGAATTTTTTTGACAGCTTCTGAAATCGCTTGACTTGCGGCTTTGGACGGTGCAGATGTTAAAACTGAGCCACCCTGAGAAGTTGGCGCTTCACCTGATGGATTGGCTTTCTCTTCTGTTGGTTTTGGTTCGCTTGGCATATTGATAACAGGAGTGGCAGCTTCAGGCGCTGGGGTATAGTCATAAATTTTTACAAACTCTTTTTTAAGAGCACGTAATTTTTCTTTGTTGGTGGAGGCAATAGCATAAAGCGCAATAAAAAGTGCAAGCAAGAGACTAAAAAAGTCGGCAGTCGGAACTGCCCATTTTTCACCAGCGGGACATTCTGGACATTTCTTACATTTTTTACTCGCCATTTATGCTCTTTATCAATTAAATTGACTGTGTTTTTCCTCTGCTGGAGAGAGAAAATTTAGTAGTTTTGCTTCAAGTGTTCGTGGACTATCTCCATGAACAATGCCGATAATACCCTCAAGCATCAATTTTTGTTCTTTAACAATATGATGCGCTTTTTTAACTAGTTTATTTCCCATTGGCCCAAAGAGAACATAGGCACTAAAAATCCCCGTAACCGTCGCAGTAAAGGCTCCTGCAATCCCCTCGGCCATCTCTGCTGGATTATCAAGTTTTTGAAGTGCAAGAATAAGACCTAAAACGGCTCCAACAAGACCCAAAACGGGCGAAGTTTCCCCTGCTAAAATCCAGTAGTGAGCAGATCCATGGTAGTAGTGTTCGGTTTCTTCTATAACAAGCTCCAATGTTTCGACAATGGTATCGACTTCATTGCCATCGACTGCCATGCTGATGCCCTGTTTTAAAAAGTCATTATCAATCTGGGCTACTTTTGACTCTAAAGATAAAAGTCCATCGCGGCGTGCTATGGTTGAGAGCTCAATAATCTCTTTGATACGTTCATGAAGATTGACAGAAGATTTTTTAAAAATAATCGGAAGGCTTTTAAACGCACCCTTGACGTGCTCTGGATCGGTACTGATCATAGACGCAAGGAGGGTTGTTGGCATAATGATGATGAGAGATGTAATATGCACGACATGGACAGGATTCCCCCCCTCCATTAAGTCCCCAATAGAAATAGTGGTGATTGCCCCTAAGATTCCTAATATAACCGTTAAATCCACGTGACTCCTTCTTGGTACGGGTAAAATCTATCCCTAAAATTATTTTTTTAAATTGTGTCGATTATATCTTTTTTTCACTGAAAATTTGTACGAAAATTATGTAAAAATTAGCGATGCATCTGCAGGGCTTTTTGTATCATCTGATCGCCAGTGGTTATCAATTTTGCTGCTGCATCATATGCACGTTGGTAGATGATAAGATCTGTCAATCCTGCTGTTGAATCAATGTTTGAACTCTCTAAAGTTGAGGTCAAAACGGTTGAACCATTGATATTGTTGCCCGCAGCATCTTGATAATAAAAGGGCTTGCCACTATTGGCACTTTGCGTAAAATAGGTACCATCAATGTTTTGCAAACCTTGATCGTTGGCAAAGTGAAAAACACCAATTTTTGCCATTGAGACTTGTCTTCCATTGCTAAATGTCGCAATAACATCAGCATCTTGGTTGATTTTGTATCCTAAAAGGTCACCTGCTGGAAGACCGTTTACAGAAGAGGATGAGGTAATATTTGTTGTATTGGCAATAACACCAGCATAAGAAGATCCGAAATCTATTGTAACATTTGTTCCATTGTTGTTCACAGAGCCAAGAGTTGAGCTTATTAGCGCTCCAGTTGGATCAAAGAGGAGCGCTCCTTTTTTTGTGTCATAAGTTGTTGATGGAGTTGTTGCTGATGCAGGCGATGTAACAGTTGCAATTACATCCCATGAGAGTCCAGTTGTAGGCTGAGGCACTGTTTTTGTAAAGGTTAAAGAGAGTGCATTTTTATTGCCTTGCACATCAAGAAGAGTAGCCCCCATTTTTCTAATGGCATCTACTTCTCCAAGATTTCCTTGAAAAGTTGCAAGCGTTGTTACTTCAGATGGATAAGTGAGTGTTGCTGGAAGTTTGATTGTTGTTTGTTTGCCGACATCGCCTAGACTTGTAGCGGTTTGTTTAGAGGTTAAAACATTGTTTGCGTCAAAATTGCTCGCTACTGTTCCAAGCACATAATATCCATCCGCATTGACAAGATCTCTTGAGGCATCGAAGTTAAACATCCCATTTTTAGTATAAACCACTTGACTCTGGCCCTGTATACCAAACCATCCATTGCCATCTATTGCGAGATCTGTCGGGCTGTTCGTGTTGTTGAGTGAGCCTGCTTTAAGAATGGTTGGTGTCGCTTGTAATGCTGCACCTATGCCAATGCTTGAATTGACTAAAGATGCAGTAGAAGCGGAGCTAAGAGATTTTTCAAAGAGAGATTTAAACTCAATGGAGTTTCCTTTATACCCAATGGCATCTACGTTTGAAAGGTTATTTCCCGTCACATCGATGCCAGATTGTTGTGTCATAAGAGCACTTACGCCCGTGTAAAATGCTTGTATCATTTTAGTAGATTGTTTGTACGCTTGAGAGTGGAACGTAGTTTGGACCAACACCCAAGAGTGTCTGCGTCCCATCAAATTTTACAGAATCAATGGGATACACGCCAACTTTTGTCGCTTTTTGAGTTCCGCTCGCATCTGTGTAGGCAACATTCACATGATAATCACCTTTGGCAACAACTTGCCCAGCAGAATCTTTTCCATCCCATGTAAATGAGTAAGTGCCTTTTTGATTTTGTGCAATATTAATTGTGTTGATTTGAGTTCCATTCGTATCTGTAATAGTTGCAATACCACTCCCAATATCTGATGGAAAGAAAATAGGAAAGTCAACAGAAGTGCCATCACCTTTTGTTGTAACGGTATCATTTCCCAAATCAGCAATTTTTCCAATAGCGGAGACAGTTGAGAGCTGTTGTGAACCTTGTAATGATGCAGAGAGTGCAGTCAATGCGTTGTTTGTGTTGCTTGCAGATTCTAACGTTGCTAATTGTGATGTTTGCGTTAGAATACTAGCCGTATCCATCGGTTGTGTTGGATCTTGATATTGCATCTCTGTAAGAAGCAGTTTTAAGAAAGCATCTTTTCCAAGTACATTTGCTGGATTATTTACTGTTGAGGCTGCTGTTGTTGCAGTGGCTGCGGCGCTTGTTGCATTTGTTACGTTTGTTGTTGCCATCATCTATCCTTTATATATATTGAGGGAGAACAATCTCTAAAGAGGTTAGCATCTCTTCACTTGTTGTTTTATCTTGGTTAAAAGCTTCATAAGCTCTTTTTGCGCCCTGTTTATGTTGTTCATTTTGCTGCTGTTGTTGTGTTTGTGCATCTGCTGCGCTACTGAAGTTTAAAGTAGCATTATTCATTCCATTTTGGGTGAGTTGCATTTTGAGTTCATTTACATTTTGTGCAAGAGAAGCGATTGCGCTATTGTTGGAAGAGATATTGACATGGATGTTTTTACCGCGCTGCACAACTGTAAGATCCACTTCTCCAAGTTTTTGGGGGTTGAGTTTGACTTTTATCCTTGTAAAAGGTGCTTTATAATCTTCAATCGCCTGTTTGATATCTTCTGCGAGATATTTTGTCATCTGTTTTGCTTCATTCATCTTCACGCTCAAATCATTTTGTATCTCTTTTGTGTGTGAGGCACCTTCGCCATGGACACTATTTTGACCATCTTGTGCAACTTCTTGCGTCCCAGTTACTAAGGCTGTTTGCTCTTGAGTATTTGTAGGCTGTGTATTTTCGCCATGGAGCAGTTGGCTTAAAACAGAGGAAGTGGTTTTGATGTTCATGTCTGTCGTGATACTAGCTTTTGCTTCTGCGCTTTGCGGGGTTTTCTCTCCATGCAGCAAGGCACCCAAAAGACTAGGTTCTTTAGTCACAGAGTGTTCCTCTTTTGCCTTTGTTTGCTTGGTACTGACAAATTCTGCTGTTGAGTGCGAAGCGAGTGTTTGCGTTGTTGTAAAAAGTGGCAGTTTAGAGAGTACACCCTCTTGCGCGGGAGCTGCCATAAGAAGCGATTCTTGTTTTGGTAGCGGTTTTTGTATTTGCTCATCTTGAGCGAGCGATTCTTTACTATGAAGGAGATTTTCATCTACAAAAGCATCTTGATGAAGAGCTTGAGTTTTTGGCTCAATAGGCATTTGCTCCTTTATCGCTCCTTGTGTGTTTGTTTTTGACTGCGCTAGTTTTTGCTCTTGCGGCGTTTCATTTTTTGCTACTTTTAATTCCGTTTGCGTTTGAGAATTTTTCACTTCTGTTTGTGGTTTTTGAGCGCTTTGTATCGCTGTTTTTAGTGTGTCGCCAAGAGTTGTTTGAACTTTTTCGCTTGTTGGCGAATGCGTATCTTTTTTCATCTCTACGCTTGTATTTTTGAGTTCACTTGATTTTGCTGTTTTGCTGCTTTTTTCCTGTAGTGTTTCGATGGTGATTTTACTCACATCAA
>JAVHOA010000006.1:8021-14581 GCA_036169815.1 Sulfurimonadaceae bacterium | reverse complement strand
GCTGTTTTGCTGCTTTTTTCCTGTAGTGTTTCGATGGTGATTTTACTCACATCAATACCAACTTTTTTAGCCACTTCTATAAGGCCTTGGAGCGTTTTTGGAAGCGCTTTAATCTCACCTTTTTTAAATGCATCTGTGGATTGTATCTGCTCTTTGAGGTAATTTTTAGCATCTTTTATAACGGATTTGAGTGTTTTTGCATCGAGCGTGTTTAAAACTTCTGGATTGATTGCTGGGGATGTTTTGAGCTCTTCACCTTTGAGCAAAGAGAGCAGTTGTGACTTATCTGTTTGCTGCTTGACCTCTTTGGTTTCAGGAGTGATTTTGAGACTTTTCGTTGGATTTTTAACTGTTTTCATCTCTCTTTTATCATCAAGATGGAAGAGAAGTGGTGCCTTTTCTGCTGATTTTGTTGTTGACCCCAAAGCGTGTAAAAGAGAGGCAAAACTCTCTTTATCTGAAGACTTTGTATGGACTCCAAGAGAGAGCGGCGAGCTAGTATCTTTGGCTTGAACAGTAATCATAATTGACTCCAGAGATCTCTAGGTAGAAGAGATTTTTTATCTTTAAAGCAATTAGTATTCCAGCAATAGGTAAGACGAAGAAATAATTTGATGTGCCGTGAAGTTATTTCCACTCTTTTACATGTAATCAAAGTGTAATGCAGCTCGTTTATAATTTTGCCATCGTGACTGTCACCCACGATTTCATTTCATTCTCCCTTTAAATTTAAAAGCGCTCAAAGAGTGGGCCGCCACCCATTTTCCTCTTTGTGCTTTTTTCTTCACAAACAGAAAAACTCGATAAAATAACAGCATGAATATACTTACCATGATTGCTTTTGCGCTTGGAGCGCTCATTATTTTAGTTTTAGTCGCTTTTGTGTTTATGAATCGCAGCGCAGATCACACGCAACGGGCTACATTAAAAGTTACAATAGCCACAAAACCAGAAGAGCTTATAGCCCATGATTTTGAGACTTTAAGAGCGATTATAAAAGACAAAAAAAGTAGTTCTAAGCAGCTCGAAGAGGCACTTTTGCTCATTTTAAAATATTATGGAGCCATCCATCCAAAGCTTGGGTTGCGCGCGCATCCAGAGTTTGATAAATATACGGAACTAATTATACGGTTGTGTCACCATCCGCAAGCCACTTCTAAAATAGTTGTGAATTTTGACAAGGAACTGAGAAAACAAAATCCCCAGTATGAGCATGAGATTAACGATGCCATCACAAAAGGGCTCAACTCAAGAGTGTAAGCTTTAGTGCTTTGCTTGGCGTTTGTTAAAGTGGGAACCCTGTATCGCTTTTTCATCATTTTGAGCGCTATGGTAGGATTTTAGGTAGTGAGGCACTGCGCGTCCTTTGACCTTTGTAATATCAAGCAAGAGCATCTTCACAACACTCTCTTTTTCTAAAAAAACGCTATTTTCTAGGTTACATGTAAGGAAGTCAAAGAGCAGTTGTGTTTGCCGTTCAAGTGAGATTTTGTGTGTTGCATCTGTTTGCTCATAAATCCATAGACTAAAAGCAAAAAAGTTTTCATAAATTGCTCCCTCTTGTTTGAAAAGCTGGATACTGTTTGTAAAGTTTCCGCTGTTATAAAAAATATCCCAAAAGCGCGCAAAGCGTTTCATATTTTGAATCTCTTTAAAACTGACACTGCTCGTTTTTAAAATATCATAAGGCGGGGTATCAGAATAGACCATCCCAAAGTTTGTATCGTGTCTATCGATGATAGTGCCCGAGAGTTTTTTTAAGATGCCAATTTGTATCTCACAACGGCTCAAACTCACAAGCGTATCAAGATTTTTGCCAAAACTGTGTAGATCTTCACCAGGAAGTCCCACGATAAGATCAAGGTGGATGTGGGCGTGGGTTTCGTTTTCTAGAAAAGTGATATTTTCTTTGATTTTGTCAAGTTTGAGTGGGCGGCTTATATTTTGGGCGATATCCTCGTTGAGTGTTTGGATGCCAATCTCAAGTTGGAGTGCGCCACGGGGAAAAAGGGCGATTTTTTCTTTGATGGAGTCTGGAAAGTGATCTGGAATCACTTCAAAATGGGCAAAATACTCGCCCTCTTTGGCTAGAAAAAAATCTAAAATGCGGTTCGCAAGGCGTATATTGATGTTAAAAGTCCGATCGACAAATTTGAAGTTTCTAGCCCCTCGTTGCCAGAGTGTTTCAAACGCTTCCATAAGCAAGTCAAGATCAAAAGTACGAATCTTCTCATCGATAGAAGAGAGACAAAACTCGCATAAAAAAGGGCATCCGCGAGAGGCTTCGACGTAGATATAACGATTTTTTATATCCTCATCGGTGTAATACATGTAAGGGAGTTTTACCTCTTTGAGATTTTCCATCACCGGTTTTTGTATGCGGTTTTGGGGTTTTTCGCCCTCAATAATCTTTTTTACAAGCTTGTAAAAAGAGGTGTCTCCCTCGCCTTGGATGATGAAATCTGCCATAGAGAGATCGACTCGAAAAGGCTCATAACTCACCTCAGGTCCACCGAGTATGATGGTAATATGGGGAGCAACTTTTTTGATAATCTCGATGAGCTCTTTGATTTGTGAAACATTCCAAATATACACCCCAATCCCAACGATAGCGGGATCTGTATCCAAAATCTTTTCAGCCACACTTTGTAGAGCATCATTGATGCTAAATTCAAGGATGTGTGTCTTACATGTAAGGGATTGCATATTGGCTTGTATGCAACGTAAACCAAGTGATGTATGAGTAAAACGAGAGTTGAGAGTTGTTAAAATTATGTTCATTGGATGATTATATCAAAAGGGGGTAACATTTTAAAGGAGCTGGCGGAAAAAAGGGGGTAAATCCAACCAGCCACACTTTAAATTCTTAAGGAGTGTATAAAAATGAAAATCTCTAAATGCTCAGGGGAAACATATTTGAGATGCAAAAGTATAGGTATTTATAGTTAACCGTTTGTAAATATATTGCTTCTTGTTTTCATCCTAAAATATATTTTCAAGAGAGAAGTGATATTGGCTATAATCTCGCTTATGAAATGGCGAAAAATAAAACAGAAAAAATCATATAAAACTGCTCAAAATGGCGCACAAACGCTCTATCCGAGTTATACAACGAAGATTAAAGGGTTTATCACCGATCTTTTTATGATCTACACTCCTATTTTGTATCTGATTACGTACGTTGTTTTAAATGGCAAAGAAGCGTTTCAATCCTCTGCCCTCGCCCAATTTGGCGGCGTGATGCTTTATGGAATTATTTACGCGTTTTTTTTGTTTAAAACAGGTCAGACTCCTGGGAAAAAAGCCTACTTGATGCAGGTTGTCGATGTTCAAACGCAGCAAAAGCTCTCATTTTTTCGTGCCCTTTGGCGATTTGTGGCTTTTTTAGCAAGCGCAACTACACTTTTGGGGCTTTTGCTTCCATTGTATAGAAAAGACAAGCGTGCCCTGCATGATCTACTCAGCGGCAGTGTCGAGATAGTGATAAAATCCTAATTTCTATGGCTTTTTTACTTTCGGGATTTTACTTTTTTTACTTTGCTATTGTTGGCATTTATGTCATCTTTTTACCAAAAGTTTTGGCGATGGTCGGGTATGGAGGCGTGGAGATTGGCATTGTTTTTGCCACTGCGCCTTTGGTACGTTTTTTGGTTCCATTCGCATTTATAAAAGGGTTTCAACTCAGCAAAGAGAGTTTTCGCTTTGCCCTTGCACTTATGGTGGTGAGTGCTATCTCCTTTTATTTTACGCTCCACTCTTTTTATGCGCTTCTCTTTACAAATATCCTCTTTGGTGTTGGCCTCAGTCTTCTTTTGCCCTATGTTGAAGTGATGGCACTCTCTTGTATAGAAAAAGAGCGTTATGGGCGGGTGCGACTTTTCGGCTCTCTTGGGTTTATTGTTGTAGCGCTTGTATTGGTGAAGTTTTTAAGCAGCGCGGATGTTGCTATTACTTATCTTGTTTTTGTAAGCATTTTAGCGGCTTTATTTGGCTATTTTCTAGCGTTTCATGAACCAAAAGAGATACAAGAACTTGAAGAGAGTAGCGATTTTCAACTCTTTTCACACTGGAGCTTGTGGGTTGGACTTACGCTTATGCAGGTGGGGTTTGGTCCCTTTTACAACTTTTTTACACTCTATGAGACAGATCACGGCATCAGTTTAGAGATGACGATTTATCTTTGGAGTTTCGGTGTGATTATGGAGATTGTAATGCTCTATTTTCAAGGCAGGTTACTGCAAAAAAATCTTCTTTTTCTCTTGCAAATTACAACATTGATTACGGTTGTTCGATGGTTTTTACTCTATCTTTTTGCTGACAATCTTGCCGTCTCGTTTCTCACCCAATCGATGCATGCCTTCTCTTTCGCGCTCTTTCATTCCGCCGCGATTGTGTATCTTTTTACGCTCTATAAAAAACGAAAACTTGCACAACAGTTTTTTTTAGGGATTACGTATGGACTTGGAGGCTTTTTTGGAGCACTTTACAGCGGTGCTATGTATCAGTATTTTGGAGATACTCTTTTTTTAAGTGCGGCGCTTATCACGCTTGCCGCGTTTTTCTTTCTACGCTTAGAAGCGCGTAAAATTCCATTGTTTTGACTTCTCGAAAAATAGATTTTTCGTAGCTTCAGGGGGTTGTAGGGACATTTGTCTCTGCCACCAAAACGGACTTGTTCGATTTGGTGTGTAATATTAAGAATGAATAGCGTTTTTGTGGTGGATATCCATCTGTGGATAAGGGATGGAAATTCCATTTGCATCGCAGGTGAGTTTGATGGCTTCTAAGACTTCAAAACGCACATCGCCGTATTCTTCGGTTTTGACCCATGCGCGAACAGCCAGATCTACGCCATTTGTGCCGAGGTTTGACACGCCAACGAGTGGTGCTGGTTCTTGGATGATTTTTTCATTGTTGTGTAAAAGAGCTAGAAGGGCATCTTTGGCCATCTTTAGGTCATCTTCATAAGCAATACTAATGATAATATCAAGTCGTCTTGTCTCTTGCATAGAAAAGTTTGTGATATTGCCATCCACAATTTTTGAGTTTGGGATAATAATCACTCGATTATCAATAGGAGTGATGGTTGTAGAAAACAGATTGATATTTGCAACCGTTCCAGTCGCACCTGCAGCTTCGATGGTGTCACCGATTTTAAAGGGGCGAAAAAACATAATAAGCACAGCCGCACCGATGTTTGACAAAGAGTCTTTGAGGGCTAGACCAACTGCCAAACCAACTGCTCCAAATACCGCCACAAAAGAGGTTGTTGCGATACCCAAGGTGTTTAAAGATGCGACGATTACGGCGAGGAGCAAAATAAAATAGAGAATACTCTGGCTAAACTCGATAAGCGTGATATCAAGTTGCGATTTGAGCATCAGTTGCTTAAAAAGAAGGGTGAGTTTTTTAACAAACCATTTTCCTATGATGAAAATAGCGATAGCGCCAATAATTTTAAAACTATATTCTGATGCGTAGCTTGCTGCCATATCAAAATATTTGGTGTATTGTTGCGTGTCAATCATTGAGTGCTCCGTGAATTAATTCGATTTTTCTTTCGATTTTCTCATAGTTACTTGCATCCAAACCGCCACCATGTGAGGGTTTTTGAGCGCTTAAAAGCGCTACATGTAAGCGTAAATGCTTGTATTTAAGATAGATATTGTAAACCTTTTTTGCTGATTCTTTTCTGCCACGTTGGATGAGTTCAAAACTCACCGCGGCGTTTATGTAGCCTTTTAAAAGTTTTGTTTCATCATCTTCATCAAAACGGCGGGGAAACCAAAGATGCTCGAGTGCTTCATGGGCATCATAAAAGCGGTACTCATCAAGACAGAGTAAAAACTCGTCTAAATACTCACTCTTCATCGTTGATACTCATATTTTTTCTCCAATACCCGCGACCACCTTTGAGTGAAATGCAGATGTGCTGTGGAAACTTGGCTTTGTATTCATTGAGGCGATTGAGCGTTGTTTTACCACTGTCGCAGTAAAAGACAAAAACGCTTCCTTTTGGTTCTTTTTGAAGTTGCACAGGGTTATAAAGGATGGTTTGGGCTTTATCGATAGGAGAGAGAATCGTATCGATAAGCAATACTTTAATCCCGCTTTTTTGCAATATTCTTTTGTTTTGAAGATACTCCTCTTGCGTCCATTCGTTTGGAAAATCCATGTTTATTCTCTCTTTTTTTGAGAAATTATATAGGATTTCTTTGATTTAGAGTTGAAGAATCTTGTTTTATTGGAGTTTATAATCAACTGGCAAGACAAGATCGTAGCGCTCTTTTGCAAGCTCTTCTGGGATGGGTTTGAGGGTTTTTAAAGAGGCAATAAGCTGCAATGCCGCTGCATCAAGAAGGCTAAATCCTGAACTTTTTTGCAAGGTGATATTGCTGATAGTTCCATCACTTTGAATGACAAAGTGCACGTATGCTACGCCTTCTTGGCTCAGACGCCTTGCATTTTTAGGGTAGGTTTTGAGGTGGTTTGCACTTTGATGGATGTAGCTTAGGTAGGCATTTTGTATCCCTTTCGTATCTACAGCTGGCGTAAGTGGT
>JAVHOA010000006.1:0-7921 GCA_036169815.1 Sulfurimonadaceae bacterium | reverse complement strand
GTAGCTTAGGTAGGCATTTTGTATCCCTTTCGTATCTACAGCTGGCGTAAGTGGTTGGGGTTTTGAAACCACTTTTTGTTCAACTTTTGGCATCTCTTGTGCTACTTCTTGTTTTTTGACGCTCGGCATTGCTTGTGGTTTTGGCTCGGGTGGCTCCATCGGTAGCGTAGAGGTTTTTTGCGTTGTAGTCGTTTTTACCAAAGGGTTTGGCGCAAGTGTTGGCTTTGGTGGGCGCACCACTTGCTCTTGAAATGGTTTTTGCATTTTTGCTTTGGGCACCTCTTTTGCTTGCTCTTTTTGTGTCTGTGGGGTTTGGAGCATGGCAAGTTTGATGAGAGTGGGCTTGGTTGCTTTTATGGGCTCTTTGCGGTGAGACATCCACAAAAACACTCCCGCTAGAACGCTCACATGGAGCGCTAGGGAGAGGGCAAAACTTTTTTTTCTTATCATTTTAGTTTCTGTTTTCGTGGCTTGAGATTTGCATATTTTTTAAAATATCGCTTTTACGCCAGCATACACGCTTCTTCCACGAAGTGGTCCCCATGTATAAGCAGAATCAAATCCACCATTTGCATCATAAAAGAGTGGTGTTTGCACATCGGTTTGGACAAAGTCAAAGAGGTTTTTTGCGCCTGCGTAGAGAGTAAAGTTTTTATTGATTGCTTTAGAGATTTTTAAATCTACTGTGACATAGCTTGGCGCGGTTTGATTTTTTGCAGATGAAACAGTCGCTGGTGTCAGACCATTGGTGGCGTCATACCCTTCATATCCATACTGCGAAAGTTCACGAGCTCCAACCCATGAAGCTTGTGCGAAAATATCCCATCCATTTTTGTCATAGTCTGCGCTCAAACGCACACGTTGTTCCACAGGTGCGAGGGTCATCAATGTTTTATAGTTGCTATCATATTTGTAGTATTCATAACTCGCAGAAAAGCTCAGTGAACTATTAAGCAGATAATCAAGCGCAATATCACCCTGCGCGACGCTTACTTTCTCTGCGGCGTTACGCAGTGTTGTGTTGTCAATATAAGCGAGATTTTCAACTTGTGTATAAGAAGCAGAAGCGGTTGTGCTAACTCCTGCATGATTATACGCCAGTGAATAAGAGGCTCCATTTGATTTTTCAATGTCGTTAATGGCGACATTAAACCCACTGTCAAGCATTCCATGTTCTGACTCAAAGAAAGAGAGTGGTGAACGGTATCCTAAGCCCCAACTCAAACGTGAAACTAAAGATGGGGTGTGGTCGTGGCGAAAAAGCAAGCGAGGAACAAGAAGTGTCTCATCTATTTCATTGCCTTTAGCCGTTTGTGCGAGCCAGTTTGTTGTTATTTTGACCCCACGAAGTGCAATGGTGAGTTGGTTGGCATTGTTGATACTCCACGCATCTTGGCCGTAAAGGCTGTACGCTCCATAATCAAAATCATCTTTAAGTGCCGACGCAACTGTATAAAATGCATACGACTCAGAGCGTGCTTGTTCTACTTTGACATCTGTTCCATAGCTTAAAAAATGATCCTCACTGAGTGCGTAATCAACTTTGAGATCGCCAAAATAGGTTTTGTCTAAGTTGAGATAATCTGCTCCCTCATAGAGTGAATCTTGTTTTTGCTCTGAGTACGCAAGCGTAGTTTGCAAACTCATCGTATCGTTGATAATGTGGTGCTCTTTTGCATAGACTTCATCACGAGTGGTGTTGATGGCTTCTAGCATCATCATAGGATTACCCGTAAAATCGTTATTGACATTGCCTCCTGCAAAGCTATCGCTCGTTCCACCTTGCGCGGTCGCAGCATTTGTAGATTGCATCGTTCCGCCTTTCACGTCGGAGGTGAAGTGAGAAGCGTGAAGTTCTATGGAGTCATAGGGAGAAAATTTGTGCGTGAGCATCAGAGAGATATTTTGATTTTTCATGGAAGGGGATTCGCTGATACCGTTATTATCACGATCAACTTGATCTTGTTCGCTAGAGGATGCAGAGACTAAAAGAGCTGTTTTCTTATCATCACTGAGCGCTTCACCGAGGATTGAGTAGTTTGTCTCACCTAAAGTTCCCATGGAGAAATCAGCCTCGACACCATTTTTAGTAGCACGTCTTGGCACGATATTGATAACGCCACCAATCGCTTCAGGTGCGACTAAAGAGGCTCCTGCACCACGAGTGATTTGAATATCTTGCACCCCAGCCATCGCGATAGCATCGGAACCATAAAAACTCGATACAGTCGAGTTAAACGGGATGCCATCGACTAAAATAGTTGTGTGATCTCCACTCAAACCATTGAGTTGAACCCGTTTTAAACCACAGATGGAACAGCCTGTTTGGACATTGGCACCTGCTTGTTGGCTCAGGGCCTGCGAGAGTGTCATCGCTTGGGTGTTTTCAAGCTCTTTTTTGCTAATGATTTCAGTTTTTTCCACTGCATCTTGCAAGATTCTTTTTTGCTCCACTTTGCTTGGTGCTGTTTTGTCACTCAAAGAGGAGTCTGTACTCGTGACATTAAGAGTTTGAAGCTCAAGATCTTGAGCAAACGCGGTTGTAGATATTGCTGCACACGCAATAATTGAGATAAATTTGTTCATAGAGTTATCCTAATCATAATAAAAATAATTTGTAATTGCCTCTAAATTTCTCAAAAAGTGACCTTTTTGTAGCTTTAGGACTTGGAGAGATTTGATTAGGAGAGTGGAGGCGAGCGACTTTTCGATAGAACACAAAGCGGTTTTGCGTGAGTGGTGTAGATTTTTTCAAAAGTGTCGTGTGGCACATCGACAAGCGTAATAGCTTGTGCTTGTGCTGGCACTGCTGGCGTGTGGGAAAGCACACAAACACTACAATGCTCACCAATATGATGGCTATGGGAGAGTTCGTGCGCGACACCTACAAAGATAGAGAGAAAATAGAGTAACGCTAAAAAACGTTTTAAGCTGCGCATCTCTCTCCTTTGTAATTTTTTTGTAATTATAGCATCTTTAAAATCGCCCTCACTTTGACTGGGGACTTAATTGGATACAATTATGCATGGCAAAGAAAAATAAAAAATCAACTAAAATCAATACGAAAATAAAACATTTTTTTGGCGATGATCCCTTTGATGTTGGGATTGAACGTGTGGGTGAAAAAACCCTTATTGAACTTGCGCACACCATTGGACTCTATGATGTCAATTTTGAAAAAAAAGAGTTGCTTCGTGCATTTCGCCAGTTGTGGTCCACGGCTGATTTACATGTAAGAGATGATATTTTGCACTTTTTTGAAGCAGATAAGATTCTTTATCCTCCAAGCAGTGCCCCTGAGCCATCTGTGGAAAAAGAGGAGAAGATTGACTCGCTTTTAGAGGAGTTTAAAGACCTTACCCCCGATGAACGTTTGCAGATATTTGGGGCTTTTTTAGACGTGCGAAGTAAAAAGATTACCTATGCAAAAATAGAGTCAAAACTGAGACATTTGCGCTTTGAAAAGAAAAAAGAGCGACTGCAAAAAGCACTTGATGGCAGGTTTGAACTTGGGGATGTGTTTGAGTTTAACGCCTCAATTGCCATCGATTTTAAAGAGAGCAGTTTTAAAAAAATCACCGTTTTAAAAACATCTGCTATCGATGTTGATGAACTCATGAGCCAAGAAGATGCCCAACTCATCGAAAAAATAAGTGCATTAAAAATGACAGCGACGCAGCGAAAACAGCGAGAGATTGATGCTTTTGTTAAAAATCTCAAATCGCCCCATCCCTATCTCAGTGATGCGCAGATTATCAATGCGCTTAAAACCGCTGCGCCCACGGCAGACTTAAAACTTCCTCCTTTGAGCGAGACGCTTTTAGAAGCCATTTTTAAGGAGCACTCCAGTGTAGAGGGCTTACATGTAAGCCCTGAAGATGTAGTGCTTACATGTAAGGAAAAGTTTGCGTTTTTAGAGCTTGAATTGAGCATCAACTATGAAGTGCACCTTGTTATGGAGCTTGAGAGTGTTTTAAAACTTGTTTGGAATGGTCAAGATTTATCTTTATATGATGCAATCCAAGCAGCAAAAAAAGAGCAAGAGGAGCAGTTTTTAGCAGAATTCAACCTGCTTGTTGATGAATGCCAAAAAGCCTCCTCGCTTTTGTCTTTGCAAAGAGAAGAGCTTGTGGAGATTGTGTTTGAGCAACTTTCTCCCTATTTGTATGGCACACTCACTATCTCGGCAAAAACGCATAGAAAGGTTATTTACGCTTTTAACAAGCAGATTCAAGAGGAGCTTTTAAAACGCCAGCGCCAGATGCTGCTTGCGCGCACTATTCGTGATTTTAAGAACCTTTTTCCACTTGCGCGCTCTATGAAAAGAGAGCTGATTTTGCATATTGGGCCTACAAATAGTGGCAAAACCTATGAGGCTTTGCAGGCACTTAAAAAAGCAGATACGGGTTACTATCTCGCACCGCTTCGCCTTTTGGCGCTTGAGGGGTATGAAGATTTAAATGCCAATGGCGTGGACGCTTCACTTATTACGGGTGAAGAGCAGCTTATCAACGAGGAAGCGACCCATATTAGCTCCACTATTGAGATGCTTAACTTTGATGTGGATGTGGATGTGTGCGTGATCGATGAGGTGCAAATGCTCGATGACAGAGACCGCGGTTGGGCGTGGGCAAATGCCATTATTGGCGCTCCTGCGAAAAAGATTATTATGACAGGTTCCATCAATGCAAGAGAGGCGATTGTAGAGCTTGCGACCTATTTGGGTGAGAAACTCACTATCATCGAGTTTGAGAGAAAAAATCCGCTCAAACTGCTCACAAGTGCCACAGCCATCGCTGATGTGATGCCAGCAACAGCAATCATCGCATTTTCAAGAAAAGATGTGCTACGTCTGAAACAAAACTTCTCAAAAAACTTTAAAGTCAGTGTCGTTTATGGCAACCTCTCTCCTGAAGTAAGGCGGGAAGAGGCAAGAAGATTTCGAGAAAAAGAGACCGATATTCTCATCGCCACCGATGCGATTGCCATGGGGATGAACCTGCCGATTAAGACGATTTTATTTTCAAAAGTAATTAAATTTGATGGTGAAAAAGAGAGGTTTTTGACACCTTCTGAAATCCATCAAATCTCAGGAAGAGCTGGAAGATACGGGCTCAATGAAGTAGGTTATGTGGGTGCGCTTAAAAGTGATGCCTTACATGTAATCGAAAAAAATATCTCCAAGCCTGCAAAACCTGTGGATATCCCCTTTAAAGTAATGGCAAATTTAGATCACATTCGTCTTGTAGGTTCGATTTTAGAGGAGAACTCCCTTGCAAAAATTTTAGAGTTTTTTGTGGAAAATATGAAGTTTAACGGCCCTTTTACTGCCGCAAATATTGAGACGATGCTAGAAGCTGCAAGAATTGTGGACGGGTATGCTATAGACATTGCGCAAAAGTATCATCTCGCCTCAGCACCACTGACTCTAAAATCTCCCTATATTATGGCTTCATTTGAACGCTATGTGCATAAAATAGAGCAAAAAGAGCCCATAGTATATCTGCCCCCTGAAATGAAAAGTGATTTTGCAAGTACGATGGAAGAACTCCTTGAGATAGAGGATCGTGTTAAAGAGATTACGCTGTATCTTTGGTTGAGTTATCGATTTTCAGATTATTTTATCGATGCAGACAATGCCAGACATTTCCGTGGAGTTTTAAACAGATATATAGAAAACTCCCTTAAAAATAGTCACTTCGTTCCAAGATGTAGAATCTGTACAAAACCGCTTCCAATCAACTCAAACTTTGCAATTTGTCAGAGCTGTTTTAGAAAAAATCATAAAAAGAATAATTTCTAGAGATTAACTCTATAACCTACGTTTCGTACAGTTTTTATAATCTCTTTGTCCTGAAGTTTTTTGCGTATGTTTTTTATGTGGACCTCAATGACATTACTCAGAGCACTTGATGCATAGTCGCTATAGATGATGGAAAGAAGTTCAAATTTTGTAAATGTTTTTTTTTGATTTGAGGCGAGTGATTCTAAAATTTCATACTCCGCAGGCGTTAATCCTACAATACTATTGTCAAGTCGTACCTCTTTGAGGTTTTTGTTGATAAAGACATTTCCTATTTGTATGTACGGACTTTTATTTGAGCTAGTTCTACGCAGAAGAGAATTGATTCTTGCAAGAAGTTCAATTTGTGAATAGGGCTTGCAGAGATAATCATCCGCACCACCATTCAGTGCCCTGACTCTGTAGTCGATAGCATCATTCGCAGAAAGCATAAGGACTTGTGACTCTATTTGAAAATTTCTAATCTCTTTTAAAAAATCGTATCCACTTTTATCAGGTAAATTCCAATCTAATATGATTAAATTATAAGAAGTGTTGTCGATAGCAAGCATTGCGTCATGAAACGATTTCGCAATATCTGCTTTGAATCCCTCTTTTTTTAAGAGCATTCTGATAGCATTGGCATTAAAAGTATCGTCTTCAACTATTAATATTCTCATACTATTATTCTAGCATAATATAAAAATATGCGCATGTGCCTTTGTCTATTCCGTCACTTTTCAGATAAATATCTCCATTAAGAAGATGAGCCATCCTTTTACTGAGAGAGAGCCCAAGACCCGTTCCTTCTTGCCTTTCTTCTGAACTATTTTTTATTTGTATAAAATCATGAAAAAGGATTTTTAGATTTTCTTCTGAGATCCCGATTCCCGTATCTGTTATACTGATGTTGATACGCTCTTTATCGCATGAAAGAGTAATGGTTATTACACCGTAAGAAGTAAATTTTATAGCGTTGGAAAGAAGATTTATGAGAATCTGTTTAAATATCTTAGGGTCTGTGTTGCACCGAAACTCTCCAATAGCATTGTCAATAGTTAGCGAAATTTCTTTGCTTTGAGCCAGCGGCAGTATCATATTATAAACACTCTTTGTTAATTCCAAAGCATCTATATTCTCAAAATATACTTCCATTTTACCTGCTTCTATTTTGGCGATATCAAGTGTCTCATTTATCATAGATAGCAGGTAATGCGCAGAAGAATCAATATTACTAATAATATCAAGTTGCTCATCAAGAAGCATTTCATAGTTTATTAAATATGCAGTATATCCCATAATCGCACTAAGAGGTGTTCTTAGCTCATGAGATATATGTGAGATAAACGCAGATTTTGCATTGGAAACAGATACTGTAGTATTTATCATCTTGATTCTATCAAGCTGAAGGGTTATCATTGTGGCTACCGAGTAATAAAACTGTTGTTCATTTTTATCTTCAAATTCTTTGATATTGAGCGTAATGGAACCAAAATACCACTTTTTGGATTTTTCAAAATCATTTACATGTAAGTGAATATAGTTTGTATTATCTTGAGAATGTTTTACAAAGTGGATTTCCTCCAATTTTGTTAATGTTTTTAGATAGTCTATGGAGAGATGAAGACACTCTTCTTCATTATTGGTTTGTATGATAGTGTTAAAAAAATTTATAAGTTGTACAAATCTTGTAAGACGAAATTTATTCTCCTCTTCTAATTGTCTCAGAGCAAAATTTGTCGTTTGTGTCATCTTATTAAATGAGTTACTGAGTTTTGTTATTTCATCCTTGCCTTTTATTTCCACAATATTTGTATAGTTTTTTGTTTTTATAATCTCCTCGGTTGCATGTGTCAATTTTTCAATAGGTTGAACAATCCATGCGGAATATTTTAGAGCAATAGCGATAATTATAAGAAGGCTTAATGGAAGTAAAAAAGAGATTAAATTAATTAAGTCAAATAAAAAAGAAAGCGCTATAGTCTTATTAACGGCATAAACTATATACCAGTCAACTAAAATATGACTAAGTTTTTTGTAAACAATAACATTATCGTTTGTGATGATGCTATTTTCTTCTTTGGAGATGTTAATGTTAAAATCAACTTTTTTTCCTATAAAAGTTGTAAATGCAGGATT
>JAVHOA010000005.1:0-6297 GCA_036169815.1 Sulfurimonadaceae bacterium | reverse complement strand
CCATGCTCTTTTGCGTAGTAAAGCGCTGTATCGGCAAATTTAATACATTTCCAGATTGAATTTGCATCGGTTGGAAATTGAGCGACACCTATACTGATTGTTTTTTGAAGGATTTCTCCACCTGCATGAAATTTTTGTATATTGAACTCTCTGTGAATCTTTTGAGCGACTTCAAGCGAGCCCTCTAATGTTGCATTATGAAGTAGGACAACAAACTCTTCTCCTCCATAACGGATTGCCAAGTCTGAGTCTCTAATGCTTTTTGAAATTACATCAGAAAGACCTTTGATAACAACATCGCCAACATCATGCCCATAGGTGTCATTGACCATCTTAAAGAAGTCAATATCAAGCATCATCACACTGTAATTTGTGTTTTCTCGAAGGGCTTGACTTGCGAGTTTATCAATAAACTGTTCTAGAAATCTTCTGTTGTAGAGACCCGTCATTCCATCTCGAAGCGCTGTATCTCTGAGTTTGTCTGTTAAGATTTTTGACTCTATAACAGGTTTTGCAGCTTCAAGATAGTTCTTAATACTATTTGTGTTTGCATTGATTGTCTCAAACTCTGATGGATTTTTTATTATGATATTGAGCGTTAAAGAGACTTCATCATTAATATCAAATGGGATACAAATATAATCATGGCCGAGATCTTTACAGCTTTCACAAAGATTTGGAAAGTCAGTAGAAATAACATCCGTGCTTGTTCTGTAGGCACGGCAAAGTTCTGCATTTTTATTGACACTCGGAGCACAATTGACTTGCTCAGCTACATAAATTTCATTTCTTAATTTTGAAATTTTATTAATTTCATGGAGAGAAAAGTTTGTAATTTTGTATTTATCTTGCAATACGCTTACAATGCGTTGAAATACAAGCTCTTTACTGTTATCAAGCTCAATAGTCTTTTTGAATTTATAAATATCGGATAGCTCTTTAATAATAATTTTTGCTTCATACAAAGGATCAGAACAAGCAAGATTTGATTGTGTTACAAAGGTTGCAAGACTATGTTTGATCTCCCCAAAGGTCTCTTCCATTTTTTGAAAAAGTGTATTGATTTGCTCTGTAACCTCTTTACCCTCGCCAGTTACTCTTGTTGCAAATCGATGTGAAAAGTTACCGCTATGTGCTTTTTTAATACCATCTCGCAGATTTGCAAAAAGATCCATATAGGGTTTGATATAGTAATTAAGAACTAAAAGAGCGATAAAAATAAAGACGACATTGATGCCAAAAATCTTTAAAATGGTGATTGTGCTTGCATTTCTCACACCATTGATATCAAACTCCATACTAATTGCCCCCAGCGTGTCTCCATGATTGACACTGTGACAGTCTAAACAACTTATGGTAGAAGTTGCTTCAGCTTTATACGGAATTGTAATACGGAGTTTTACACTATCAGCATTCTCGGTAACCTCTTTGACCATATTTCCAGATGCAAGCACTTTTTTATCGATAACATCGCGCGCATTCTCATAGCTATAACCTGCGCCATATTGATTGATAACTTTTTGACTTCTTACAATCCATAACTTCTTTACTCCACCATTTTGAGTAATAGAATCAAGAAAATATTTTCTTTTATCCATCACACCATTGACCATATGTGCAGTTAAACCATCTTTGACGATATTTGCTGTTAAATTTGCTTTATCTATAGCGGAATTGATAGCAAAATCTCTAAAATTAAGGCCTACATTGATAATGGTCGCTGTTGCGAGTGCAGCGAGCATTAATGTCACGATTAAAAGTAATTTGTTTTTTGTATTCATAAAAAGTCCTAATTATTTATTGTGAGTCACAGGGTACAGAGTTAATTGTTAAATATTCATAAATGTTATTCTACTGTTACACTTTTTGCTAAGTTTCGTGGCATATCGACATCATTTCCAAGTCTCACCGCAATCTCGAGTGAAAGAAGTTGCAAGACAACCATCATCTCAAAAAATTCGATCATATAATGTTTAGCGTTGGATGTTTGAATAAAATCATCCGCTTTGTCAAAGGCTATTGGACTGATAGCGCAGATTGTTGAATCTCTTGCGCTAAGTTCTTCTACATTACTTTTACTTTTTTCATAAAGCATATGTTGTGGAAGCAGGGCGATTGTAAAAAGTTCAGGGTCTGCTAGTGCGATAGGACCATGTTTCATCTCTCCGGATGGATACCCTTCTGCATGCAGATAACTAATCTCTTTGAGTTTCAATGCTCCCTCAAGCGCCAAAGGAAAAAATAGATCTCTTCCGATGAAGAAAAACCCGTGCCCATGCAAATAGCGTTTAGAGAGTCGTGTAATCTTTTCATGAAGTCCATCAGGTACTTTGACGGCTTTTGGAATCTCTCTCAAAAGAGTAACTTGCTCCTCTATTTGCTTACATGTAAGGCTATTTTTAAGTTTTGCTACATAAAGAGAAAGCATCCAAAAAACAGCGACTTGTGTTGCAAAAGCTTTTGTTGAAGCAACCCCTTTTTCTATCCCCGCACGCGTCAAAATAGAAGCATCCGCTAGGCGCACCATAGAAGAGTTATCGACATTACAGATAACAAGTGTTTTGAGTCCCGCTTCTTTTGCCATTTTGAGCGTTTCTAGTGTATCGGCAGTCTCCCCACTTTGAGAAATTGCTACAAAGAGCGTATCTTTGCAAAGCAGTGGTTCTTTATAACGAAATTCACTTGCGATTTCGACAGAAACGCGCATTTTAGCTACTCTTTCGATGAGATAAGTCGCAGCAAGCGCTGAATGGTAGGAGGTTCCACATGCACAGAGTTTAATCTCATGAATCCCATCAAAAAGTGTCGCATCAAGCTCTTCAAAGAAAATCCCATCTTCGCTCAGACGGCCTAAAAGTGTGTCTATAATCACTTCTGATTGCTCATAAATCTCTTTTTCCATAAAAAATCTATACCCATTTTTTTGGGCTGAGAGTTTGTTGGTGGAGAGCTTTGAAAAGAGTGGGATTTTTTTATTGCCATCTTTATCTAAAAGGGTGATTTCATGTGGTTTGACAAAACCAAAATCACCATCTTCAAGGTAAACAACTTCACTACATTTGCCAATGAGTGGAGTGTCTGAGGAGGCAAAATACTTTTCTCCCTCAGCGTCACGTCCTAAAATCATGGGTGAACCCTGTTTGGCAAAAAAAATGGTTTCATTTTCACTTTTTGTAACAAGTAAAATCGCAAATGCGCCGTGAAGCTGTGCAATAGTCTTTGAAAAAGCTTCAAACGCGCTCGCGGAGTTTCTAAGCTCCTTTTCAAAAAGCCAGACGATGACTTCAGTATCTGTTTGACTGAGAAAAGTCACACCTTCATGCTGGAGCTCAGTTTTAAGTGTGGCATAATTTTCAATAATTCCGTTATGTACCACATACGAGCTTTCACCAAAGTGCGGATGGGCGTTGAGCTCTGTTGGTTTGCCATGCGTTGCCCAGCGGGTATGACCGATGCCAATAGCAAAACCGCTTGGATCAAAATCATGCGTTTTTTCTTGAAGATTGACGAGTTTTCCAACGGCTTTATACACCGAAAAATCATTATTTTGTAAAACAGCGATACCAGCTGAATCATACCCGCGATACTCTAGTTCTCCGAGCCCATCTAGTAAAATCTCTTTTGTTTTTTTTGAGCCTATATATCCGACAATTCCGCACATTTGATATATTATCCTTCGCTTAATGATTTAAAAATATTTTCGGCATTATCGCACAGATTGTTTTGTTTTTCGATTAAAAAGTTGTCCCTTGCTTTTGTCTTTGTGGAGTCAACTTTAGCTGTTGCGATCTCGACACTATTTTTTTCAAAAATATCCATAATATATGCAAGTAAACCTCGCTGATTTTTTGTATTAATGCTCAGTTGTGCATAGGCTTGAGAGTGCTCACAATCGATGCTGAGCTCTTCGCACTTGATAATAGGTTTGTTGATATGGATCGTTTTGCTCATATCAAAAGAGTCCTCTATTATCTGCTCAATCTGCTCTTTGGTGTCATCTTCTATATTTTGGGAAAATTCGATTTTAAAATATTTGATGCCATCAAAGAGTGTAAAAATATCCATAGAACCTACGTCAAGATAGCCTAGATTTGCAAGTAAATAGGAGATATTGAGTGGAACACGTCTAAAAATCTCTATGCTAAGGCGCGTTGTGTTTGTCACACTGTAACTATATTGCATAGTTCGTTTGGCTTGCGAAGCGATTTGTATAATCTCTTCTGGAGTATGTTTAAAATAGAAAAGATTAGACTCAATGCTGAGTACTTTTTTCTGTTCCATAGATGAGAGGCTTGTATAGAGTTGTGAGTTTTTGATCTTTTTTTCTATCACAACACGTTTGCTCGCATCGCTAATTCTATCGCTTTGCTTGACCGCTTCAAGTGCACCAAGATAGAGCTCTTTGAGAAGTTTTGCACTATAAGAGGTATAAACGCCATTGCCAACGCCGTTGATATCCGCGTACGTCATCACATAAAGCAGTTTAAGATTTTTTTCATCTTTGATATTTGAGAGAAATTTGTAGAGTGTTTTTTCACTGTAAATATTTTCTCGAAATGCAACACTGCTCATCAGCACATGGTGTCTGATAAGCAGTGTTGCGCGCTCAATCATCTCCTCTTTAAATTTGAGTTGCCCAGCAAATTGGACAATAATCTTTGCTCCGATTTCACTATGGTCTTGTCGTCTGCCTTTTCCTGTGTCGTGAATTAACACCGCAATTTTTAAAAGTAAGCGCTCTTCAACACTCAAACCCTCATAAATAGATTGGATAAATGGCTCTTTGATACTCTCGAGCGCCTGTACACATTTGATGGAGTGAATATCCACAGGATAATGATGATAGCCATCAAACTGTGGTAAAAACATAACTTTTCTAAAACTGATGATGAGTTGATGCAGTATCCCCGCATCATAAAAAAGTTTCAAAAAGCAGTAACTATTTGCACGTTTGAAAAGCTCTCGAAGAGCGGTGTAGAGTTTTATTTTGAGCGGGTGCTTGATGATGGCATTTGTAAAAAGTTTCAAAAACCCAGAGTCATAGCGGTAGTGCACATCCTTAAGGCTGATGAGCAGCTCTAAAAGTTTCTCAATGGCTTGGGGTTGGAGATGGTAAGAAGCGTAAAGTCTTTGATCCATAACATAGATTCCTTTGGCTATTCTTGACTCTTTTATTTTTGTAAAGTGTTTCAAATCCACAAGATACGTTCGAACCATTTTTTTGACAAAAATTTGAGAAAAGTTGTTGATGCGCCATAAGGCATTAAATATTTTTGTTGCCATCACCTTTTCATTTTTAAATCCAAGCATCTGGCTTATTTGTGGCAATTGACCAAGCGTGAGTCTGTCTTCTTGTTTATTGTTTACCAGATGCAGGGCACTTCTCACACGAAAGAGCAGCTCTAGTGAGATGCGATACTCGTTGTACTCCTCATCGCTAAAGATGGTTCCGCTGAGGTCTTTGAGATTTTGGACATCATAAATGGTCTTAGCAACCCAAAAAAGTAGTTGTGAGTCTCGAAGCCCGCCGATACTCTCTTTGATATTTGGTTGCATGGAGGTTGGGTACTTTTTGCGTCTTGCTGTCGCTTCATCTATTTTTGCAAGCAAAAACTCTTTTTGATTAGTGACTCTTGCTTTGTTTAACTCTTTTTGAACTCCTTGCCATGTAAAAGTGGAGCCTGTGATATAGCGTGATTCCATCATCGCAGTTTTGATGGTAATATCTTCACTGGAAGCTTTTTTAAGATCACTGAGTTCATGCACACGGTGGCCGAGTTTGAGCCCCGCATCCCAAGCAAGATAGAGAAATTTTTCTATGATAAGATTGGTATTGTAGCCCTCGCATTTTGCAAAAACAATCATAAGATCGATGTCACTGTGAACACAAAGTTGTTCTCGCCCATAACTTCCAAGTGCAACGATGCAAAGTGGCACCGAAGTGCTCATAGGAACGTAAATCCCAAAGATGCGGCGAAGCACTGTTTTGTACATAAGGGCAATTATCTTGTCAAGCTCTTTGGTGTGTTTGACTAAAAAATCTTTTCCCTGATTTTTCTCAAACAGGGCGGGAAGCGAGTCTTTGTACTCTTTTATATACTGTTTAAAAACCTTGGAGAGCTCAAAATCTGAGCCATTTTTCTCTATGGTGTCTTCTATCTGAAGTATGATATCCATCTTAAAATCTTCTCTTAGTTGATTAATTTTTTTGTTATTATAGTCAATTGGCTATAATTGCGCTTTATTGAATCGAAAAAAATGTAATAAATTATGCTAAAAAGGCAAGATATGAGCAGA
>JAVHOA010000004.1:0-1314 GCA_036169815.1 Sulfurimonadaceae bacterium | reverse complement strand
GGAAGTATATCCAAGCCGAGATTTATCTAGTTTTAACCAATCCAAGCTAGAATAGTAGATAATTTTGGAAACACTTTAAAAGCTCCAAGTCATAACCAAACAATCTACAAGGTTTCTAGATGCAAACATTTAACACTTATTACACTACTGTAAACGAGTTTTTAGACTTTATCACCAAACACAGCATTGAAGATAGTGAAAATGTTCTTGTACAAATATTTACTTCCATCAATGATGAAAAATATATCGCGCATCTCCTTTATGATATCACCAGCGCACTCCCATCCGCGCAACTCATCGGCACAACAACTGATGGTGAAATCTTTGGTGAGCAAGTCACTACAAGTGAGACCGTCATCTCTGTAAGTGTATTTGAAAAAACTTCACTGCGCTGTGCTTTTGTGAGGGACTGCCAAAGCAGTAAAGAAGCTGGAATTAAGATGGCAAATCAACTGCGAGATACGCATAGTAAGCTCATCATCACTTTTACTGATGGACTTACATGTAATGGTGAAGAGTATCTCAAAGGCCTTACAAGTGTGGCAAGCAACATCAAAGTTGCAGGCGGGATGGCTGGCGATGGTGCCAAGTTTGAAGCAACGTACGTTTTTACAAAAGACGTTATCCTCAAAAATGGTGCCGTTGGCGTATCGCTTTGCAATGAAACACTTCAAATTTTCACCGATTACAGTTTCAACTGGCTTGGCATTGGCAAAGAGATGAAAATCACCCACGCTATAGAAAATCGAGTCTATACCATCGATGACATTTGCGCGTATGAGGTGTATAAAAAATATCTTGGAGAAGAGACTGCAAAAGGACTTCCATCCATTGGGATTGAGTATCCTTTAGTCATCACAAAAGGTGGTGAGAGTGTTGCAAGAGCTGTTTTGGCAACCCATGAAGATGGTTCGCTTACATTTGCTGGTAATATCGCTCAAGGAGAGAGCGTACATTTTGGCTATGGCGATCCCATCTCAATTCTTGACTACTCTTTAGTGTCGCAAAAAAAGCTTTTAAACCACTCTATCGAATCTATTTTTATCTACTCATGTATGGCTAGAAGACGCTTTATGCCTAAACTTATAGAAAAAGAGATTGAGCCCTTTAGTCAAATCGCTCCGACTGCTGGATTTTTTACTTATGGAGAGTTCTTTTCTGCCAAAGAGGCTCCAGAACTGCTCAACCAAACCATGACCATTTTAGCCCTGAGCGAATCTACACACACTCTTCGCAAAATACCACATATCAAAAGTGCATTGCCAAAACTCAATGATTACCAAAAATCGATTCGAGCGCTTTCTCACCTTTTAA
>JAVHOA010000003.1:0-1325 GCA_036169815.1 Sulfurimonadaceae bacterium | reverse complement strand
TTTAGTAAAACAATAGGGTTTGGTAACGATTTTTTTGGAAAAAGTGATATTGCAGATGTCCAAACCAGTGCTAGTAGCAGCGATGCGCAAGAGAGACGACAAAGATATATTGCAAATATTATTGCTGGGATTGAACAAGCGCACCGTATGACAAAAGCTGTCGATGGATCGGGAGCTACACCCATTGATGCCCTCACACGTTTAAATGATCCAGTCTCGCTTTTACATTATGCTGAAGCATCAAAAACTACCACGAATAATCAATGTAAATTTATGTTTTTAAATCTTTCATCAGATGGGATGATGTGTCGGATGATGAGTGGTTTTGGTATGGATGCATGGATGCCTTTTTTTAGTAATACCAAAACAACAAAAGTAGAGAGTAGCTACATTATGGGCGATACTGAAAATGCACTTTTAGCTATGACAGGTAAGATAGAAAATGTGCCCTACATGCAAGATATTGGTGGCAATGAAAACAATAAGCTCAGCTTTTTACAATCGATACTCAAGCCTATGAGTACAATGTTCAATTTTATGAAAACAATGCTCTTTGGGACAAGTAAAGCGAGCAGCGTGGCAGACCCAGTTGAAAGAGTATATGCGTTTGATGAAAATAATGCGATGACTTTAGGCTTTGCTGTGACAAACGATGGCTTGCATGTAGATGATTTTGCTAATTTTAAACTTCTAAAAATACGTTCTGTCTATGGAGATATGCTCAATGCTTGTAAGGTAAAGAAAAATCCTGGCTTTATGAGTTGGAGTAGTTGGGAACAAACCTTTTATGATGATATTTATGCGACTAAAAATGGTCCAAATGGCAATATGAACAATACTGAGTGGGTTCAGTGGTGTCAAGATGCCACAGGAAAAAAAGGGATGTTTGATTATCTTTTAGATTGGTCAACAGGAGGCGTTTTTAATCCTATAAACTGGATGAAAGGGATGTTTAGCTCATTTTTAACCATGATGTTTGGTTCCTATGAGATAACAGATATTCAAAATACCCTCAAGCGCGGATTGATATTAGATCTCAAAAAAGTAGATCTTGAGCCTGAATCATCTCTCAACTCAAGAAAAATAGAAATAATAAAAATTCATTAAGGGAGTTTTATGGTTGTCGCGTATGTTTCTACAAAAAATAAAGAGTGCTATATCAAGTTGAGAAATGATTTTACAGATGTTAGAAATTTTGACTCAATCGAAGAGTTTATCAACTTTTATGCAACAACAAAAAATCGTGATGTTGTGCTTGTGTATAGAGTAAACACAATTGCAGAGATAGAAAATCTCTCCAAAATCCATTTTGGTAATAATATTTA
>JAVHOA010000002.1:0-1327 GCA_036169815.1 Sulfurimonadaceae bacterium | reverse complement strand
TCTAGAATAAAAAATAAAGTTAAAGAACTCCACTAGAATCTATGCAAATCTCAATCTTGATCCGCCTTGCATCCTGTATTAATTTTAAGTAATGGGTAAAAAGGACAAAAGCCAATAGCTCCTGTTGCTACTAAAATAACACCAGCATAACCAAAAACATTGCCACTCATAATCGCCCACGCAATCAGAATAACTCCCACGAGAATTCTAAGCATTCGATCGATTTTTCCTGCGTTACATTTCATTTTATATCCTTACATGTAGTAAATTTTGAGACACATTGTAATCTTTTAATCTTGTTCTAGTATTAGTGAAAAAGAGAGTATTACAAGGTAAGTGAAAAGATTAAGGCAAAGTTTACGATAAGCTAATTTTTTTGGTTTTGGTTATAGTAACTTCAGTTATGATAAAATATTTTTAAGTTATTTTTAACTTTCGCAAGAACTTCAATGATAAAGAGGAAAAATTATGAAATATGTTGGAGCCCATACATCAGCAACAGGTGGTGTGGTCAATGCCATAACCCATGCGCAAAGCATCGGTGCTAAAGCGTTTGCACTTTTTACAAAAAATCAGCGCCGCTGGGATGCAAAACCGCTTGAGTTAAAAACAATAGAGGCGTTTCAAAAAGCCTTGCAGAGTAGCGGTATTTTGCCAAAACATGTTTTGCCGCATGACTCGTACCTCATAAATCTTGGGCATCCTGAGGAAGAGAAACGTGCAAAATCGATGGAAGCGTTTTTAGATGAAGTACAAAGATGCTCACTTTTAGGGCTTGATAGACTCAACTTTCACCCAGGAAGCCATTTAAAACAGATAAGTGAAGATGCGTGTATGCAAAAAATTTCAGAAGCGATGAACAGCACTTTGGAGAAAACGAAGGGTGTAACACTTGTCTTGGAAAATACCGCAGGTCAGGGAAGCAACCTTGGATGGAAGTTTGAACATCTCGCGCAAATCATCGACAAAATCGAGGATAAAAGCCGCGTGGGAGTTTGCATCGATACCTGCCATATGTTTACGGCGGGGTACGACATAAGAACACGCGAGAGCTATGATGTCACAATGGCACAGTTTGAAAATATTGTAGGATTTGGCTATCTCAAAGGGATGCATCTCAATGACTCAAAGCCAGCATTGGGCTCACATGTAGATCGCCATGACTCTTTAGGAGCGGGGAAAATAGGGCTTGATGCGTTTCGTTTTATTATGAATGATGCACGCATGGATGATATTCCGCTTATTTTAGAAACAATCGATGAAACTATTTGGGCGGATGAGATAAAACTGCTTTACTCTTTTGTAGATTAAGTTTTTTTAATATAGA
>JAVHOA010000001.1:0-1329 GCA_036169815.1 Sulfurimonadaceae bacterium | reverse complement strand
AAAGCAAAAGAAATTGCAGAGCTTTTAAATATCCAACTTACAAAAAAAAATAAATCGATTATTGAAAACTCTGCTAAAAATCCTCTTTTAGCGGGTGTGTCTGCCGTCTCCTTTGAACGCTATTTAAACCGTTTAATCCAAGAGCAAAAATATACAGTTGTTGTTGTTAAACAACATGGAAAACCGCCAAAGATAACCCGCCATATTGCACAGATTATTTCTCCTGGCACCAATTTTGATTATACGATTGATAATGATGACAATTATATTGTTTCCCTCTTGGTTGATAAGCACAGAGGTATCTATACAATCGGATATAGCGCTATTGATATCACAACAGGAAAAACACATGTTTTTGAGACGTATGGAAGTAGTGAAGATCCCTCTTACGCGCTTGATGAAGTGTATAATCTTTTCAATATTTATAAAACTAGCGAAGTTGTTTTGACATTTTTTGATGGCGTTGATGATCAAAAAACGGTGCTAAACTATTTGGAAATCCCAGAGCATTATCATTATACAATCAATCATGAAATAGCTCGTATTGAGTATCAAAATGAGTTGTTTGCAAAGGTGTATCAGATCAAATCATTGCTCTCACCCATAGAACATCTTGATTTACAACGCTCGCCGATGATTTCGCAGGTTTTGGCAATTTTAATCCATTTTGTCATCGAGCATGATGTGCATATTATCCAAAAGCTTGACCATCCACGTATCATAGACAATAGACGCTACATGTATCTTGGAAACAATGCCCTTGAGCAGCTTTCGATTATCTCAAAAGATAGAAATGAGATGACACTTTTAAAAATGCTCGATAAAAGTGCTACAGCCATAGGGCGACGTTTACTTAAAGAGCGTCTTTTAAATCCTATTATAAAGAGTGATGAGCTAAACCGCCGTTATAATCTTATAGAAAAAGTCAATCCGCACATGCGCTATTTAGAAGAGATGATGCGGGGAATTTATGACTTAGAGCGTCTCTCTCGCCGTCTTGATTTAGGGAGGTTGCATCCTTTTGAGATGAACCATATTTATGATTCGATGCAAAATGTCAAAGAGTTGATGGCCTACATAAAAAATCATAAAATCCAAAAAGCCACTTTTAGCGAGAGTGAAGTCGATGAGTTCTTACGTGATATCTGCAAAAGTATCGATCTTGATATCTCTCGCCGTTTTACTTTAGCAAGTATTGATGAAAACTTTTTGATGCGCAATGTTGATAGTGCCGTTGATACACTTGTCGATGAAAATACAAAGATGTTACAAACGTTTAGCATTATTATGGATGCAATCGAGAAGCTAATTTGTAGTGTCACATCCAAT